>SKYX01000073.1 GCA_007127655.1 Desulfonatronum sp. | reverse complement strand
TCGGCATCGGCACAACGGAACTGCTCATCATCATGCTCGTGGCCCTGATCGTCCTGGGTCCGAAGCAGCTTCCCGGCATCGCCCGTTCCCTGGGCAAGGCCCTGGGAGAATTTCGGCGCGTGACCACGGATGTTCAGCGGACCTTGAACCTGGAGGCGGCGAAGATCGAAGAGGACGAGCGGGAGCAGAAAAAGACCGCGGCGGTCGCCAAGAAGACTGAGGAACCTCAACCCGCCGCGAAACCGGAGCCTTCTTTACCGCCTTCTTCGGCTGCAGGCGAGGAGAGCATCCCACCTACGAAACACGCGGATTCAAATCCCTATGTCGCCGAACGGGACGAAACCTCACCTGACGCAAGCCAACCCCAGTCAGTGGCTTCGCACGCTCCGTCCCAGGAATCGACTGCCACGACACAGGACTCATCTTCTTCCGTGATGAGAGACGCCTCACCCGCCGGGGAACCTGAAAAAGAGACCTCCGAGCCGTCCGAATCATCACATTCCAAGGCCCAGGCATGAACGCGACGACCCAGAATACGGATCAGCAAAAGGAAGCTGCCGGAGAGCTGAAGGAAATGACCCTCATGGACCACCTGGGGGAATTGCGGTCCCGATTGACCCGGTCCGCGGTGGCCGCTGTTTTGGGCTTTCTGATCTGCTACGCCTTTTCCAAGCAGCTCTTCGGGATCATGATGATGCCGCTGATGGAGGTCATGCCGCCGGAGAGCACCCTGATCTTCACCGGTTTGCCCGAAGCCTTCTTCACCTACGTCAAAACGGCCTTCGTGGCCGGTTTGTTCCTGGTCAGTCCGTATATCTTCTACCAGATCTGGCAATTCATCGCTCCGGGACTGTACGAGCACGAGCGCAAGTACATGATTCCCATCGCCGCGATTTCCGCCTTGTTTTTCATCTGCGGTGCGTTGTTCGGCTATTACATAGTTTTTCCCTTTGGCTTCGAATTCTTCATGGGGTATGCGGACGAAATGATCCGGCCCATGCCCAGCCTCAGGGAATACTTCAGTTTTTCACTGAAACTGCTCCTGGCTTTTGGGGTGATTTTTGAACTGCCCCTATTCATCTTCTTTTTGGCTCGGCTGGGCTTGGTCACCCCCGCGTCCCTGCGTAAAAAACGCAAGTACGCCATCCTGCTCTCCTTTGTGGTCGCAGCCATCCTCACTCCACCGGACGGGATCACCCAGATTTTGATGTCCGGTCCACTGATCATTCTCTATGAGATCAGCATCTACGTGGCCCACTTCTTCGGCAAGAAAAAGAAGCCCAAGCCGACAGATGACGAAGAGGAGGAGGACGCTAAGCAATGATCGCCCCCGGACAAGCCCGGAGCATGACCGGCTTTGGAACGTGTCGACTTCAGGACGACCATGGACGGCAAAGCTGGGAAATACGAACGGTCAATTCCCGGTACCTGGAAGTAAAGTGGCGCATCCCAGGATATTGTCGCCGCTTGGAGGGCGTTTGGGAAAAAATCGTCCGCGAGCATCTGGCCAGAGGCCGGGTGGAGATCAGCCTGGATCTTCGACTCAACCGCCCGGACAGCGTTTGCCCAACCCTGGACATGGCCCAGGCCCAGGGCATGTTGGATCAGATCCGCGCCCTGGCGGACCGGACAAGGATTCCTTTTGACCCCGACCTGAATCAATTGTTGCATCACGGCGGCCTGTGGCGAGAACCTTCCGGAGACTTGCCGGAGTCCTTGGTCAATTCCCTGGTTGCCGGTTTGCGGACCGCGCTGAATGATGTCCAGGAAACCCGCATTCGGGAAGGGCGGACCTTGAGCTTGGATATTCTTGAGCGCTTGGAAAGCATGACGAGGATCATGGCCGCCATCCGCGACCAGGTCGTCCATCTCGCCCCGAAACGTATGGAGTCTTTGCGCGAGAGGGTTGATGCACTGCTCCAAAGATGCGTCCAGCAGGGGGAGACGACTCCACTGGTGTTGGACGAACCGCGACTTTTACAGGAATTCGCCCTGCTCGCGGATCGACTGGACGTCAGCGAGGAGCTCACCCGCTTGTCCGCGCATCTGGAAGAGGCGGTCAGGGTTCTGACCAAGCTCCCTGATCCCGGTCGACGCCTGGATTTTCTGTTTCAGGAATGTCTGCGAGAGATCTCCACCTGCGGCAACAAGACCCAAGACGCGGACATCAGCCGTGACGTCGTGGCATTCAAGGCGGAACTGGAAAAGTGTCGGGAACAGGTCCAAAACCTGGAATAGCCGCTCCATCAACTTTCAGCCGAGGAGGAAGATTTCCATGTCCAAAACAAGCCTGTTGAACATCGGGTACGGCAATTTCGTCGTCAGTTCCAGAATCATCACCATCGTCAGCCCGACCTCCTCCCCCATGCGCCGGCTACGTGAAGAGGCCAAGGCGGACAAGCGGCTGATCGACGCCACGCAGGGCCGCAAAACACGCTCCATCATCATCACGGACTCCAATCACGTCATTCTCTCCGCCATTCAGGCCGAAACCATCGGACAGCGCTACACGGTCCGCGACGACGGCCCGGACGAGGACAAGTAGCATGGACGCGGAACCAGGACGGTCTCGCCAGGGCATCCTTTTGGTAATCAGCGCCCCTTCGGGAACAGGAAAAACTACGCTGATCAACAGGTTACGCGCCGAATTTCCCCGCCTGGCCTTCTCGGTGTCCTACACGACCCGTCGCCCCAGGGCTGGAGAACGAAACGGCCGAGAATATCATTTCGTCGAACCGGAGACATTCATCGGCCTTCGCAGTGCGGACGAGCTGGCCGAATGGGCGGAAGTCCATGGCAATTTCTATGGAACTTCCAGACCGGCGGTCCAGGCGATGCTGGACCAGGGCCGGGACGTGCTCTTCGACATTGACGTCCAAGGTTCCAGACAATTGCGCCAGGCATTCACCCAGGGCGCGTTCGTCTTTCTTTTTCCCCCCTCCATGCGGATCCTGCAGCAACGGCTGCGCGGCAGGGGTACCGAAAGCGAGGAATCCCTGGTCAAACGCCTGGCCAACGCCCGCCAAGAGCTGGAGCAGGCAGAATTTTTCGACTACTGGATCGTAAACGACGACCTGGAGTCGGCCTACCGCGACCTGCGCTGCGTGTATCAGGCCGAAGGTCTGCGCAAGTCGTGCAACGCAGGACTCGTGGAGCAGGTCCTGGCCGACTGACCTGCCGAGGAGCCCATGCCCGAACTAATCGTCGCCCTGGATACGCCGGACCTGAATTCGGCCCTGCATCTCGTCGACCGGCTGCGTGGGCATACGCGCTGGTTCAAGGTCGGCCTGGAACTGTTCTCCGCGGTCGGCCCTCGGATCGTGGAGAACCTGCGATCCAGGGACTGCGATGTTTTTCTGGACCTGAAATATCTGGACATCCCAAACACGGTCCAGGCCGCCGCCCGGGTCGCGTCAGGCCTGGGCGTGAACATGCTTACCATCCACTTGTCCGGTGGGCGACGGATGGTCCAGGCCGCCCTGGAGGGCGTCCGTCAGGGAAATCCTCACCCCTCGCGCAACCCCTTGGTGGTCGGAGTGACAATGCTCACCAGCCTGAACCAGGAAGACCTCTCCTGGATGGCGAAACCGACTGGGAACCCCGCTCACGATCCGGGCGACCTGGCCCTTGTCTTGGCCGAGCACGGCCGTCGGTGGGGCGTGGACGGCGTTGTCTGTTCCGCCCAGGAAGCAGCCAGGATCAAGTCCATCACCGACGCGGCCTGTATTTGCGTCACCCCGGGAATTCGCATGCCTTCCGACCGACAACTCGAAATCGCGAAGGATGATCAATCCCGGACCCTTACTCCGGCGGAAGCCGTGGCCGCCGGCAGCGACTATCTGGTGGTGGGCCGCCCCATCACCAAGGCGAGCGACCCGGCCCGTGCCGCGGAATCCATTTTGCAATCCGTGGCAGCGGCTAACGCAAGGAGGCATCCATGGCCGAACGTTCCGTGACAACTCCGCCGAAGGAACACACCCAGAAAACCAAGGAACGGATCAAAGGCGTTTTTTCGTCCCAGGTCCTGACCAAAATCGGTACCGGCTCAACGCAGCGCAAGAGCATCCAGAAAAGCTATTTTTTCGTCATGGAACTGGATGACGGAACCATTGAAGTCCAGCCACTGAACTTGAACTATGTGCCTTCCGGTCCGAAACAGGTTATTTTGATAGATGAGTTTCTGGAAAAATTTTCGCCGGAGCCGGAATTTTACTCCATCACGGTCATGCCCAAGATGCGGGAACTGGAGAAGACCATCGCCCGGGGCGACCGCCACCGCAAGCGCGGCGAGACGTTCAGTGCGGAAATGGAATACGGCAATGCTGTCAAGGTCGACGAGGAGAACGTGCGCGCCAATTTCGGATTGGGATTGACCTACCTGGAGCGCGGGGCCACGGACAAGGCCCAGGACATTTTCGAGCGATTGGTGAAGATGGATGCGGCTTACGAGGCGGAGCACAAACACCTGTTCAATGAGTTCGGCATCAATCTGCGCAAAAACAAGATGGTCGACCAAGCTCTGGATTACTATGCCCGGGCTCTGGAGCTTTCGGAGAACGATGAGAACCTTTGCTACAATATCGCCCGGGTCCATCTTGAGCGCAAAGACATTCCCAAAACCGTCGAAATGCTGACCAAAGCCCTGGAGATCAACCCGGAAATGCCGGAAGCCATCAAATTTATAGACTTTCTCAAAAGCAAAGGATTTGTTAAAACGTAACCCGCTAACGCACCGATGACCGGTTCCATCGACGCGGCATATTTCGGAAAACAACCTCAGGGAGTTTCGGTGGCTTTTCACGCCAGAGGACAAAATTTTTTGAACGAACTACCGGAAATCCATCAGGATCTCCCGGTTTCCCCACTACTGTTCCAGGCGTTGTTTTCGCTGACCAGCGATCAATCCAGTTCGTCGCTGGAGAACATCTCCAAGGTCATCGAGCAAGATCAGGGACTGACCGTCCGTATTCTGACCATGGCCAATTCGGCCTATTACGGATTGCAGTCCCAAGTCGGTTCCGTGCATCGGGCCGTGATGATCCTGGGGCTCCAGGAAGTTCGTAAACTGCTTCTGCTCTTGAACATCCGCTCCCTGGAACAGCGCTTGGATGCCAACCTGTTCGACGTTTCGATCCATTGGCGACATCAAGTGGACGTGGCCCATGCCGCCAAAATCATGGCTGGGCATGCTCCAGGCGTGGAACCTGAGGAACTGTTCACCATCGGCCTGCTCCATGACCTGGGCAAGATGATCACCGCCCTCTACCGCCCCGATGACTGGAAAGCCATCCTGGAGCTTCGTTCAGCGAAGAATGTTCCCCTGTTCATGGCTGAAGACGCCTATTGGGGGCTGGATCATGCCCTAATCGGCGCGATGACCCTGAAATACTGGTTTTTGCCCGCCTCCCTGACCGAACCTATCAACTGGCATCATGCCCCTGAGCTGGCCAAGGATTTCGGGGTGCAAGCCAGGATGATCCGGCTGGCCGATGTTCTGGTGCATCATCAGCTTGATCATCATGGACGCGACCGGCCCGAAACAAATCTTCCCGCCAAAGATATCCGGGACCTCCAGCTTCCTGAAGACCTCGAACATAATTTGATTCCCGAAATGCAGGCCTCGGGCCGGACCGACCTTTTCCTGCAAGGCATTGGAATCGCTGCATAAAGCTCATTTTTTGGGCAGCACCCGTCCCTTACCCATCATGCACACACTCCCCACCTTCCCCGACAAAACGTGGAGGTTTCGCTCCGCTTTGCCAGAAAGGCATCACGTCCGGAACCTGGCCGCCGACCTAGATATTTCCCCGCTTCTGGTCAATCTGCTCTGGAGCCGCGGCGTGCGCACGGCTGAGGATATGGATTTATTCTTGTCCCCCGGATTGCGCCATCTGGCCCAACCAGAGCAATGGTGCGGCCTGATCGCCGCCGGAGAAACCATTGCCCAATCCATATCCCAAGGCAGGAAGCCGGCCATCTGGGGCGACTACGATGTGGACGGCATTACCAGCACCGCGCTCTTGCTGCTCTTTTTTCAAGCCAGGAATATTGATGCCGACCATCACATACCTCACCGTCAAACAGAAGGTTATGGACTGAACATTGCCGGTATGGAGGACTTGGCGGGGCGCGGGATCGGCCTGTTGATCACCGTGGACTGCGGCATCAGCCACCTCCCGGAAGTGGCCCGGGCCAAGGAGCTGGGCATGACCGTGGTGATCTCCGACCACCATCTGCCCGGACCCGACCTTCCAGCCGCGGACGCGATCATGAACCCCAAGATCGGCGACTGCCCGTGCCCGAACCTGGCCGGGGTGGGCGTGGCCTTTCTCCTGGCCGCGGTGCTCAACCGGATGCTCCCCGGCGAACCCTTGGACATGCGTCAATTTCTGGATTTGGTCGCCCTGGGTACGGTGGCGGACATCGTGGAACTGACCGGGCAAAACAGGATTCTGGCCAAGAACGGTCTGACCATGCTCAAGGAGGGGAAACGTCCGGGCATCATGGCCCTGAAGGAAGTCTGCGGATACAAACCGGGTGCGGAGCTGGACGAGGACCGGGTGGGGTTTGGTTTGGCCCCCCGGATCAATGCCGCCGGGCGGCTGGGTCATGCTGAAACCGCCCTGCGCCTGTTGCTGGCCCGGGACATGACCGAGGCCAGGGAACTGGCCAAGGAATTGGACAGCTATAACACCCATCGGCGAGGGATTGGCAAGGAAATACAGGAAGAAGCCCTGCGCCTGGCCCTGGAACAGAAAGGCCGCTTCGGGCTTGTGCTGCACGCCCCGCATTGGCACGAGGGCGTCATCGGGATCATCGCCTCCAAGGTCGCGGAAACCCATTACCGTCCGGCCATCATCCTCACGGACCACGAATCCGGCCACCTCAAGGGGTCAGGGCGGAGTATCCCACAGTTTTCGATCTACGAGGGACTCGTAACCTGCCAGCACCTGCTCGAAGGGTTTGGCGGCCACAGCCAGGCCGCCGGGTTGCGACTGCGCCGGGACGACCTCACGGCCTTTCAGGAAGCCTTCAATGCCGCAGTGGCCCAGGCCCTGGACAACATCCCGCCCACACCCACCCTGATCCTGGACGCGCCGCTGGGTTTCGGGGAAATCGACTACGACCTGCTCAAGGAGCTGGAACTCCTGGCCCCTTTCGGCGCGGACAACCCAAAACCGCTGTTCCTCTCCCCCTCGGTGACCGTGCGCAACCGCAAACCAGTGGGCGCGGATCATGTCTTCCTGGATCTGCGCGACGACGAGGCCGAGGTGACCATGCGGGCCAAGGCCTGGAACCAAGCCGCAAACCTGCCTCGTAGCGTTACCGGAAAATCCATGCTCCTGGCCTATACGCCGAAATTCAACGAATTCAACGGCGTGACCAGCATCGAACTGGCCTTGCGGGACTGGGCGTTTCAAGGATGATATAAAAGTCAATGAACATTTACTATCATCTAAGCAACTATATCAGTCATCGAAAGTCTGGTCTTGATTACATCAAAGCCATCGAGAGTCTTGGCTGGAGCATCGTGAATTCAGTACATCAAGCTGACTTGATCATCATCCATGACGATCCTCTCAACTATCCAGCTATCATTCATTCTTTTGGAAATATTTCTTTGAAAAAAATAATATCTTATAGTGTATGGGAAACAGAGGATTTACCAAAAGAATATATAGAGCCTCTTTCAATGGTTGATGAAATATGGACATGCTCGACATACTCAGCGAACGCTTTTAGGAAAAAATTTGATAATGTAAAGATTCTTGAACATATAGTTCACAGCAATTCATTTTCAGAAGAAGTATCATCAAAAATAAGAAAAAAAATAAAATTTGATACAGAAAATTATTATTTTTATACTATTGTAGATTCAATAAATCCAAGAAAAAACTTAGTATCAGTCTTAGACTGTTTCATTTCTACATTCAAAAAACACAAAAATGTATTTCTTGTTGTTAAACAATATAGACATCCACTTAACTTATCATCGCTTTCTCAGATAATAAGTATCGAAAACAATCTATCCGAAAAAGAAATAT
Organism: Desulfonatronum sp.; assembly: GCA_007127655.1. Classification (GTDB taxonomy): domain Bacteria; phylum Desulfobacterota; class Desulfovibrionia; order Desulfovibrionales; family Desulfonatronaceae; genus Desulfonatronum. Next base: position 330 of record SKYX01000073.1, on the reverse strand, counting down.
CAGCTCTACACAATTCTTGCAATTGCTATATAAGTCTTCACCACTCTGAAGCATGGGGGCTTTCAATTTCTGAAGCAATGATATCCGGAAACAATGTAATTGCTACAGGATATTCTGGGAATATGGAATATATGAATGAAAAAAATTCTTTCCCCGTAAATTATATATTAAAAAATATCCAAAATAAAATGTGCGAACTAATCCCTTTGTACACAAAAAAAATGAAATGGGCTTTCCCAGATTTAAATCATGCAAGGTATTACATGAAAAAAATTTATAAAAGAAAGAAAGAAAAACTAATCAACCCATATATTGGAATGGATAGATTCT
>SKYX01000032.1 GCA_007127655.1 Desulfonatronum sp. | reverse complement strand
CGGGCCTGGACCTCCCGGGAGGCCGGGCGTTTGTCGAAGAACAGCACGTTGGCCTTTACGCCGGGGCTGTACCAGATGCCCGTGGGCAGGCGCAGCAGGGTGTGGAAGTTGAAGCCCTCCAGGAGCCGCTTGCGGATGCCCTCCCCTGCCCGGCCCGCCTCGAAGAGCACGTTGCGCCCGCGCGCCCGTGGGTGTCCAGGATGGTCATGATGTGCTGCAGGAAGTTGAACTGCTTGTTGGAGGTGGTGAACTTGAAGCCCTCGCGCTCGTAGTGCTCGCGCTCCGTGGTCACCGCGCCGTCCTCGCCCACCACCTTGTAGCTGGACTTCTTGCCAAAGGGCGGATTGGTCAGCACCACGCCAAAGCGCCTGCCCCCGTCGCCGGCCAGGGCGTCGCCCTGGACCACGGGGCTGACGCTGTTGCCCAGGCCGTGCAGGTAGAGGTTCATGGCGCAGAGCCGGACCACCTCGTCCACGATATCCACCCCGGTAAAGGCGTCGTGGCGCAGGGCACGCAGCCTGTCCCGGTCCCGGGTCTGGGTCTTCATGTGGTCGTAGGCCGCCAGTAGAAAGCCGCCCGTGCCGCAGGCCGGGTCGCACACGGTCTCGCCGATTGTGGGGTTCACGCACTTGACGATGGCCTCAATCACAGGGCGCGGAGTGAAGTACTGCCCTGCCCCGGACTTCACCTCCGAAGCGTTACGCTCCAGCAGCCCCTCGTAAATCTCACCCTTCACATCCACCTGCAAGCCCACCCAAGGCCCTTCCTTGTCAATCAGACTGACCACGCGCTTCAGCTTGGCCGGATCGGAGAGCTTGTTTTGGGCCTTGCGGAAGATCGTGCCGATCAGCCCATCCTCCCGTCCCAGGGTCTCCAGAGTGCGGCGATACTGCAATTCCAGCGCCTCGCCGTCCTTGTTCGCCAGTTGCGCCCAGTTCCACTGCGGCGGAATGGCCGACGCCTCGCCCAGCAATTCCTCACGCTCCAGATCCATTTTCAGGAACAGCAAATACGTGATCTGTTCGATGTAATCGCCATAGGAAATGCCCTGATCGCGAAGCACGTGGGCGTAGTTCCAGACTTTAGAGACCAGTTGTTCGTTGCTCATGCGGGTTGATTTTACTCAAGTATGTTCGTTTTTTTGGGGTAGCACAGGCATCTTGCCTGTGCACATACCTAACCTTGACTACACAGGCTTGAAGCCTGTGCTACCATTACATCTTAGTTCTGGGTAGCATAGGCATCTTGCCTGTGCATTCATAAAAACCAATCCATTCACAAGGAGACTGCGCAAGCTCTTTTTTCAACGGATTGTTACGAATATAGTTCCACTTCTCAAAAAAATCATTGTCATTCCTGATAATACGATCAAATGATTCCACCTGCCAGACATGACCGGACCTTTCCAAATGCTTATTGATCTTATTCGCCGTAAATGATTTTATTGAATGGAGAATTGACGACAGGGAGTGCCATTTTCCATCTTCATTTTCAGCAGGTTGAAGGAGCAAATGAGCATGATCCGGCATGACGACAGCGGTCCAGAGGGTATAGCGACCTGGATCAAAGAACAGGCATGCATCGAGAACAATTTGTCTTGCTTTTGATTTCAGTTCTATCCCGGCGGTTCTGAATGTGACAAAATATGTCGCTCCACCTATCTGCCAGTGAGGCAAATTTCTTTGGGCAATTGTCAGGTTATATGGTACAGGCTGGAAGTCTGTACTACCATTACTTGCCATAATGAAGCCTTTTTAAAAAAATATCATCCATTCCGGGTATGCACAGGCATCTTGCCTGTGCATAATAAAAATATTTGAATCACAGGCTAGAAGCCTATGCTACCATTTAATTGCCACTGTAAAGCCGTTTAACTGTCAGCAAAAATGGCCTTTCGCGGCCTCCCTAATTTTTTCAACGGGCTCGGTCTCGCCAAGCAGGGCCTCAACAATAACCTGCCGGTCACGCTGGCTCAAGGCCATGACTTCCTGCTCGTGCATGGCCCTGGAGGCAACCTCCTGTTCGCAACTTATCTCGAAATCAGATGCACGAGCCAGCTTCCGTAGGAGATCACCGGGGGGCACCTCCAGCTTCAATTCGCCACGGTCGTAGGCTTCTGAAATCAGCTTCTCTTCATTGTCGTTCATTGCTTTCCCATCAATGATTATTTTCTTTCAAGTACTAGCCGTGTGTATCGACTACTCAACCAATTTCACCCAAATGTCGCGTAAACCTTCGTCACTGTCTCAAAACAAATGGCCTCTTCGGTGAATCTCCTTCGTGTCGGAATACACTACCTTGACGAAAAATGGGAGTCCCATTACTTATGTCGTATCTACATTGGCTAAACATGAGGGGGGGGCAACATGGGATCGAATATCGCCTTTGAAGGGACTGTGCAGCAATGGGGGAACAGCCTGGGGTTGCGCATTACACGTGCCGTCAGCGAACTGGCGCGGATGAAGAAAGGGACCAGGGTGCGCATGGAAGTGACCGAGGATGGGCTGTTGATTCGTCCAGAGGTCGATGACGCGAGGGCATACTCGGAGAAAGAACTGCTGGCCGGGCTGACGCCCTATTCGGCCCATGCGGATGAAGTGCCGACCCTGCTTGAGACGGAACAGGGCGCTTGAGATGCCGCAACGATACGTTCCAGACCGCAACGACATCGTCTGGCTGGACTTCGAGCCGACCAAGGGCAGGGAAATCGGCAAGTATCGACCGGCCCTGGTGCTTTCCAGTCGGGCCTACAACAAACAGACCGGTCTGCTCATCTGTTGCCCGGTGAGCACGAGCATCAGGGGAGCCATAACGGAAGTCCCGGTGCATACCCTTGAGCAACCATGCGTCGTGGTCGCCAACCTGATCCACACTCTGGACTGGCGGGAGCGGAAGATCAAAAAAGCCGCAACCGCGGAGCCGGGAGTCATGGAAGACGTGCTGGCACGAATTGTCCCGCTGATCGGGGCCGGCGGATAATCGCGTTTTTCCTTGCGACCACGCCAGGGGCAATGATCGGAAAGCACCGTGCTCAGGGGTTTGCAGTGTGGAGCGGAGCGGAACCCTGTAGAGCCCTAGCAGCGACAGGTTCCGTTGGATTTTTCATTGCCTGTAAGTCAACTCTTCCATGTTTTTCATTCCGCTCTTTTTGTTGCAAATACTTGACGAGTCTTTTCAGATCGTAATTATGTTTGGATGCAATATCATCCTTGATATGCCAAAGTTCCCGAATGATTTCATCAGCCATTTTGATTAACCCCCATAAGTTCTATCGGAGTACAAATTTCCGGGCATTTTTGATTGTTTCTCATACAGATATTTTGAATAAGAGGCTTTATCTCGGCATTGGCTATATGTCTGCAATTTCTAGTAAGAAAAAAGTCAATCTGGTGAATCGTTGCTATAGATATGTGAAGTGAATCATCTATTGCTTTTTTTGGCAGGACGCCTTCGTTGATGATCATTTCTGACAATTCAACAATTCCATTTGTAATTGATCATATAGGAATTCCTGATATAGCATCCAGTCTTTTCGCAGAAGCCACGGGATCCCCTCTCCCAGCTTCCTCAAGAAGGATATCGGAAATATAACACTCAAATCTATTTCGTTGAGTATCCCACCAATCGACTGTAGCTTTTTGCCAAGCAGCGGCCAGAAGATCACTGCTTGGCCGTGCTGTCAAATATGAAACGATTGATGTTTCAATGTACACAGTGCGTTTAATATCTGCCATTATTGCAAGCCCTTTTATTCAAAAAGCCCCGCATTCTTCGCCAACTCGGTCATCCCGCGCGCTTTGGCCACGTCACGTACTGCCGTCAAAAAGACGTTCGGATTGTCATCCTCAAGGGCCGCGTTCAGGTATTCGGCGATGACTTCTTCGTTATCAAGGTATTCCGCCGCATCAAAGTTCGCCACTTTCATCATAATAATGTTCCCTTTGGGATGGTCCAGAATTGGTTGACGTTTGGTTGTCGACACGTGTCCCAACGCGGGTCTTTGTCGGTTTTGCGGTCTGCCGTAGGGGCGGTTCGCGAACCGCCCCTACACCGGAATGACGAGACCGGCGGGCGTATGTTGCTTTTTGGCACAGAGCCGCCGCTGGCGCTACCCTGGGACCAGCGTCGCGTTTCCAACGCCAACCCCAACGGAGTTGCGACCCCTCCGAGCATTCCTTTTCCTCGGCCCAACCTCACGCTCAGCCCGAATCCGAGCCAGCAGCTCCGATGCCGGTTCATCATTGGGGTCCTGGGGGACAAGACTGCCTGTGAAGGCGTCTTCGCTACGCATGACCGTCCGAATCCGACGCCGGTTTGCTTGTTTGAGCCCAAGACCTTCATCCTTGACCATATCCAGCGCGATCGCCTTTAACATGTTGTGCGCCAACATGCCCATCAACAGAAAGGCATTGTTCACCTGGAGATTATCGGATGGCGGGCGCTCCATATCCATTTCGGACTTGAACTCGGCATGGTACTGCTCGCTGGTTCCCCGCAACCGATACAAGCGCAGGATTTCCTGCTCCGAAAAGCATTCGATGCTGGTCCAGACGCTGAATAGCTTGACTTCGGGCAAAAGCAGATTCCTGCCATTTTTCTTAAAAATTTCGCGGACCTCAAAGACAAGACGCAGCATCTTTTTGCTGGATTTGAGCTGGCGATATGTACTGCCCTGGTAAATACGGTATCCTTTGGCTTTGTTCTCCCGGACCAGGCGGCCTTGGGTTTTCGCCACCTCGAGCCATTTCAGAGAGGAATCGCGGCGCTGGTTGTGCTTGATGATGAGGTCCGTATTCTCTCGGGCAAGCAGGACTTCCAGGAACTGCTGGTCTTCGAGCCCGCAGTCTGTGACCAAGAGTTTCGTCAGGGGGGAAATTTTGTCAGCCTGGTCAAGGCTTTGAGTGACGAAGTTGATGGTCCCCGGCCCATGGAAGGAGGTGTTGCCTGGATTGAGCTGGGCATTGACCATCCAACCGCCATCAAGGTAGGCAAAAATAGCGGCATATCCGAACTGCTTGTTGTAGGTGTGTGCGGTCCCTTCCTTTTTGGTGTCGGAATTGTCGTAGATGACGGGATCGACATCGACCCGAATCCATTGCTGGCCATCCTTTTCAATCACGACTGGCTCCATACCGAGTCGATTGTAGAGTTTCACGGAGTATGCAGGCAACAATGAGGCCAGATTGGTGCTCGTGGCAAGAGCCTTGAATCTCTGGCGATATGTTTCCTCAGAAGGAACTTGCCTGAGTCCCAACACGTTCTTGAAAAAGGCATTGCCTCTGAACTCTTCGATGTGCGCATAGTCTGTCTTGCCCTGAGTGAGCAGGCCCAGCATTGAAGTGAGCACGTCGGAAGTTGAAATCACAGGATTTCAGATGGTTACGATATTGGCCAGCCTTTTAAACTCTATAATTTCAACCAATTGCTGGATGAAGGTGAGACCCGCATGTCCGACTGCCAGCTTTTGGTTGTTCTCAATGCGATTAATCGGCATTTTAGCACCTCCGTCACTTAAAAAGTGATGATTTTTTGCTGTTGCATGGAGATGCTAACATTCAACTATATTTGCCAAAAATCAATATTTCCACGCAATTTATTCATAATAGTCTTTAGTAGCCTCACGGAATCAGGATGTCATTGTGAAGTTACCCTTGCCATGGTTGCCGACGATGGCGACATGATTCATGATCGATCCTCCATGTCCGTCTGGATTCCTCCCAGTCCCGGGACTACCGGGACGGGGGATCAGCAAGGTGGGCATTGTAAGGGTCTGGTGCGGTTCCACTCACACCCTGGTATATTCCGCACAGTCCTCCTGAAACTCGGTGATTATTTCCTCGGTAAGGGTCGGTCGAAGCGAAGGGAGAATATCCAAGAATGTCTCCGTGGTGACCAGATAATCATGCCCCAGGTTAAACTCCTGTTCAAAGGCGTGTTGCCGGACCTTCTGAAAAAGATACTCGATGTCCGCCGGAGTGAAAAGCGGGGTGAGGGAAACCAATCTGTCCAGGTCGACAGATCCGCAATTTGTGCGCGCGATATAGTGCTCGAATATGGTTTTGCGCCCCTGCTCGTCGAGGCTGCCCACGGGAATGACACAGTCGAAGCGGCCGGGTCTGAGCAGCGCCGCGTCCAGTTGCCGGATATAATTGGTTGCGCAAATGAGAAGATTTTTTCTATTTCTCGCTTTGAGCAAAGGAACCTGCTTCAGAAATTCATTGGTGATGGACTTGTCGACACGGGAGGCATGGTCGCGGCTGCCCGCAATTTCCTCGAACTCATCGATGAAGACAACCGTCTCATCCAAGTCATAGACCTTTTCCATGATATTTTTCAGGTTGGCCCCCAATCGGTCTTGACCGTCGGCCATCAAAACGCTCGGGCTGATTTCGATGTACCACCATTGAAGAATGCCGGCGATGGCCTTGACGAAATGGGTTTTTCCCGTGCCCGGGGGACCGAAAAAAATAATGGCCCTCGGCGGCGTGACCCCGTGCTTGCGGGCGAGGTCTGCTTTTTGGAGAGTACGGATAATCCTGTTATTCACCACCTGTTTCGGGGGTTGGGAGTCGGAAATGGTCTCCCAGACGGCCCGATCGATAACCTGCGCGCCGAGTTCCCGGAGACACTGGATGCGTTTACTGTCCCTGGCGTCCTTGGTAACCGGATCAATGTTTTCAATAAAGTCGATACTTGCCAACTTGAGCCCCACGTCGCGTCCCAATCTTTCAGAAAGTACCCACTTGTGCTGGAGAATTCTGGACCAAAGCAGGGCGGTTGTTTCAGGATCGAACTTCAGGCCGGTTGCGGCAAAAATTTGCGCTGCGCCATCCCCCTGATCAGAGAGCGAACTGTCATCTGGGGCATCCTCGCTGTGGGTTTTCACAGCATCTTTTTCGTCTGTTGATTCCATTGCTCCATTGTTCATATCCGCTCCTTCTGTGTGCTTGGGGTGGGTCTTCGAGACAAACAACTATCTATTTTTGTTTGATTTTATTCTTCAAAAAGAGCCATTTCAAGGCTTTACAGACAACCTTTGTCGTGAAACATTTCAGACTTCCCATTCAACATGCTGATATAATTTAATAATGATAGATTACAACCGTCCATGCTCGACGTCGAGAATGAACTGCACAAGGCCGCCAAAGTAGACCTCTTGATCGTCGTACAGCGCCATATGACTCCCATCCGGGCAGAACAAATACCGTGACTTCGGGATCTGACGAGCCATCCATGCCATGTGTTCAGGATCCATGGTATCATGCCTGGATCCGACCACAAGTGTCGGCACCGTAACGTTCTGGAGGTCTGAACTCCGATCCCACTTGGCCAACTTTCCGCTTGCGCCCAGTTCGCTCGGCCCCTGCATGGGAATATAAACCTTTGGATTGAGATGCTTGAACGCGCGATTCACTGGATCCGGCCACTGGTCATGTGGCATGCGCAGAACGTGGTGGACGTAATGGTGCTGCATGAGCAGTTCCATATAGCGGGGATTCTCGAAGTCTTCTTCCGCCTCCATGTTCTTGATATCAGCCAGGACAGCCTGATCCATGGAAGGGATCAACACCTTTGCGGCGTACTCGTTATAGGCCGGCATACTTGACATCATATTGGAGATAATCATCCCCTTCAGGTGTTCCTGGTATTTCAATGCATACTCAAGAGCCAGGATTCCTCCCCATGATTGCCCATAAAGATAGAAGTTTTGCCTGTGGAGTCCAAGGGCCTGACGGACCTGTTCAACCTCGTCCACAAACCGCTGGATATCCCAGAGTTCGGGTATGTCCGGCTGATCACTGTAGTACGATCCCAGTTGGTCGTAATAGTAGTACTCGATACCGGAGGCAGGGAGATAGCTGTCAAAAGCTTCCAGGTACTCGTGCGTCCCACCAGGCCCGCCATGCAGCAGGAGGACCTTGACGTCCGGATTGTTCCCCACCCGCTTGGTCCAGACCCGAAATTTCCCATTTGGCGTGTCCACGGGCACTACCTTCACGCCTCCGCTCAGCACATCGTCTCGCCCCGTATAGTCCAAGTATGTCGAAGGCCTCCCGACGCTGTTTACTGTCGATTTTATCATAATCATGATGTCATTATCCTTTGTCGTCGTACAATCGAAAAATACGGAATTGGTAAAGTAATCCTAATGTCGATCCCTCAACAACCTTGCTATCGCGATGTCTATTACCTCACGACGCATTTTGTCCGGATGTTTTGACGCTTCCAGGTTTATGAGTCTTTCCGGGGCAACCATCGCCCGGATGTCACTCACCAAGGCGTTGGTGGAAGGGGGGCTGTTTTCAGCAAATCCACCCTTCTCCGAAGCGCCTTTTCCTTCTTCATCCTGGACTGGAGCCGGAGCAGGATGCTGCTGACCGTG
>SKYX01000256.1 GCA_007127655.1 Desulfonatronum sp. | reverse complement strand
TCCCTGAAAGCCATTCGCCCCCGGAAGCCTTTCAGCGCGTCTGGGAGATCTCCAGCCGTTTGCATCTGCCTGACGGTCCCACCCCGGTGGCAACCCTGTCCGGCGGATGGCGCAAGCGCCTGGCCTTGGCCCGAGCCCTGATCCAGGAACCGGACCTGCTCCTGCTGGACGAACCCACCAACCATCTGGACTTGGAAGGCATCCTCTGGCTGGAAAAACTCTTGCTTCAGCTCCCTTTCGCCTTTGTTCTGGTCAGTCACGACCGGGTCTTTCTGGAAACCGTCACCAACCGAATCGTGGAACTGAACCGCGTCTACCCCGAAGGGTTCCTGCGGGTGGAGGGCAACTACAGTACGTTTCTCGACAAGCGAGAGGCTCTCGTCGCAGCCCAGGAGGCCCAGGAACAGGTTCTGGCCAACAAGGTTCGCCGGGAGATCGAATGGCTGCGCCGCGGGCCCAAGGCGCGAACCACCAAGGCCCGCGCACGCATCGACGAGGCCCATCGTCTCCAGGACGAACTGGCCGAGGTCAGCGCCCGCAACGCCCTCAAGCAAACCGCGGACATCACCTTCGACGCCACGGGCCGCAAGACCAAGCGATTACTGGAAGCCCGCGGCCTGGGCCTGACCTTGGGCGAACGGCCCTTGTTCGCCGACCTGGATATCCTGCTCTCCCCTGGAACCCGCCTGGGAATCATGGGACCCAACGGCGCGGGCAAAAGCAGCCTGATGCAACTGCTGCACGGCTCGCTCCAGCCGGACCAGGGCACCCTGCGTCGGGCCGACGGCCTGCGGGTGGTCTACTTCGACCAGAAACGCGAACAGCTCGACCCCGAAACCACCCTGCGCCAGGCCCTGGCTCCCACCGGGGACACGGTTGTCTTCCAGGACCGCGCCCTGCACGTGGTCACCTGGGCCAAACGCTTTCTGTTCCGGCCGGACCAACTCGGGCTGCCGGTGTCCTTGCTCTCCGGCGGAGAACGGGCCAGGGTGCTCATCGCCCGGCTGATGCGCACTCCGGCGGACGTCCTGCTCCTGGACGAACCCACCAATGATATCGACATTCCGACTCTGGAAGTGCTTGAGGAAGGACTGCGGGAATTTCCTGGAGCCATCGTGCTGATCACCCACGACCGCTATTTGCTGGATACGCTGTGCGACCGGTTGCTGACCCTGGAGCCGGAAGAAGACAGACACGGCCATGCGCGTTATTTTTCGGATTACGCTCAGTGGCTGTCGGCGCGTTCATCCTCCGCCGTCTCCGCCGTGTCCATCGACAAACCCTCTGCTGCCAAGCCGTCCGCCCCCATGCCACGACGTCCAGGCAAGCTTTCCTACGGCGAACAACGGGAACTGGACGGCATGGCGGAACGGATTCAGGAGGCCGAGGACCTGGAGCAGGAGTTGCGCCAAGCTCTGGAAGCCCCTGAAAACGTCTCCAACGCCGAGGTTCTGGCCGATTTGGCCGAACGGCTGGACCGGGCCGAGGCCGACCTGCTCGGCCTTTATGAACGCCTTGACGAACTGGAAACCAAAAAACGGGAATATGAACATGCCCCGACGTGACCAACTCGCATTACCGCTGTACCGGGCCATGCTGGTCGCCATCACGACGACGCTGGCCCTGGCCCTGCTCACTGATCTGGGCCTGAGCGCCGCCCAGGCCCAGCGCTTCACTCCCTCTACCTCCGCCGTGGTGGCCGCCTATCTGCTTATGGACGCAAACAGCGGGCAACTCCTGGTGGCCCACGACATCGACACTCAGCGGGAACCGGCCAGTTTGACCAAAGTGATGACCGTCTACGTCGCCGGACAAAAGCTGCTTGAAGGGGCCATCTTCATGACCGACGAGGTCCGGGTGAGCGAAAAAGCATGGCGGATGACCGGCTCTCGGATGTTCTTGGACCTGAACTCCACCGTGTCCGTGGCCGCGTTGCTGCACGGGATCATCGTCCAGTCCGGCAATGACGCCAGCGTGGCCCTGGCCGAACACGTCGCCGGCACCGAGGCCGAATTCGTCGAGCTGATGAACCGGACCGCCCAAGAACTGGGCATGACCCGGACCACCTTTGCCAACGCCACCGGACTTCCGGCTCGGACCCCAGTCCAGACAACGGCCCGGGACATGGCCACCCTGTCCCTGTCCCTGATGCGCGACCATCCCTATCTGTACAGCCTGCATTCCATCCGACACTTCGAGTATAACAACATCAACCAGACCAACCGGAACCGCCTGCTTCACCGCGACCCCACCGTGGACGGCATCAAGACCGGCTACACCCGGGCAGCGGGGTATTGCCAGACCACCTCGGCGGTGCGCGGCGAAATGCGGCTCATCGCGGTGGTGCTGGGCGCGGACTCCGTGGCCGCCCGCACCCGGCTGAACCAGGAGCTGCTGGACTACGGCTTCAATAACTATGAAACCCATCGGCTGCATGTTCGCGGAGAGCCCCTGGGCGCGATCAAGGTTTGGAAGGCGCGTCAGAACGAAGTGGCCTACGGCTTGAACTCGGATATCGTGGTGACCATTCCCAAGGGACAATTTCCGGACCTGGATCGACGCGTCTCCCTTTCCCTGACCGAGCCGGTGCTCGGGCCGATGCTTCGGGGCCAGAAGGTCGGGGTTCTGGAGATCGCCCTGGGCAATCAAATCCTGGCCAGGGAGGACATCTTCACCCTGAGCGAGGCGACTCCTGCCGGTTTCTTCAGCCAAGTAGTAGACTCCGTCCGCCTGCTCCTGCTGCGCACCAATCTGCTTTGACCAAGTGACCACACTCGCCATGGACCAGGACCAAGCATCTCACCTCCAAGCTGCCTTGGACGAAGCCCGTTCGGAAATCGCTCGCCTTCGCGATCAGCGGCAAGACGATCGGCGCGAGCTGGAAGCGTTGCGCGAAGCGCGGGACAACCTGCACGCCCTGTTTCACCAGAGTCCCGACGCCATATTTATCTGCTCGTCGGCCGACAAAATCATCGATCTGAACAACAGGGCCGCGGAGCTGTTCGGCTTGCCCCACGCGGAACTCATGGCCCTGAGCCCACGCACGGATCTGCTCCGCTCCCGCGGGCCGCTGGAAAAATTTGAGGAAATCCGGCCCAAACTGCTGGCAGGGGACATCTTGACCTTCAACTGGGTGGCCAAACGCCCCAGAGACGGCAAGCTGTTTCCAGTGGAAATCTCCCTCGCGAAGACCGTCTGGAACCAGGAAAACGCCGTGATGGTTACCGTACGGGACATTACCCAGAACCGCCGGATCAAAAACCTGCTCAGTCGGCGTCGGAAACTGCTGGCCGCGATTTTGGACAGCACCCCCATCCCCACCTTCGTGATTGACACGGATCACCGCGTCATCTTCTGGAACAAAGCCTGCGAAATCCTGACCGGCGTCCCGGGGGGGCAGTGCCTGGGCAAGCCGGTGGATTCACGCATTTTCTATCCCGAGCCGTCCCGGCCGGTTCTGGCCGATCTGGTCCTGACCATGGACCATCCAAAAATCGCCGCACTCTATCGGGATAAAAATCTTTCCCCCAGCGCATTCATTCCGGAAGCCTTCGAGGCCTCTGACCGGTTGACAATCCAAGGCACAACCCGTTCCATCTATTTCCTGGCCGCCCGGTGCCGGGACGAACGCGGCGAAATCGTTGGGGCTATCGAGACCATCCAGGACATCACCAAGCGCACCCAGGCCGAAGCCGAACTCCGGGCCAGCAAGCGCCTGCTCACGGAGATCACCTCGAACATCCCCGGGGTGGTCTATCAATACCAGGCTTCCGGCGAGGACCACGGGAGCTTCACGTTCATCAGCGAGGGTATCTGGAATCTGTTCGGGCTGCCCGCGGAAAGTACGTTGCGGGATCCGAAACTGTTTTTCGAGCGCGTGGACCCCGAAGTTCGGAAGCGCTTTTCCACGTCCCTAACCTGCTCCGAAACTCCCGAACATCCGGTGGAGTTCGAATTTTCCATGCAGCGGGACGAGGGCGGGATGCGGTGGTTCAAGAACAGCTCCCTGGCGACCAGAAAAACGGACGGGAGGGTGGTCTGGAACGGGATGCTCACGGACATCACGGAAATCAAGCGCGTCGAGTCCTTGCGGGCCGATGTGGAGCGGATGGTCCGCCACGACCTGAAGTCGCCCCTGACCGGCATCGGTGGGCTGGCCAAGGTGTTGCTGCGCGACGAACTCCCCGACCGTCAACGGGAAATCGCGTCCACGATCTACCAGAGCGCCATGAAACTTTTGCACATGCTCGGCCATTCCATGGCCCTGTTCAAGATGGAGGAAGGCGCTTACAAACTCCAGCCCGAACCCTTCGACCTGACCCGGATGCTGCAGGGCCTGCACGAGGAGTTTTTGCCGTCGGCCACCGCCAAGTCCCTGGAGTTCGCCTACCTGCTGGACGGACGCCCCTTGTCCTGGGACCATCGGTACATGCTCTCCGGTGAGGCGATCCTGCTCGAATCCCTGTTCGCCAATCTGGTCCAGAACGCCGTGGACGCCGCTCCGGGAGGCTCCCGGATCACCATCGCCGTTCGTTCTCCGAAGAACACTCGGAGAGACACTCCGAAAAACGGCCCAGAGCTTCACGAAAGAGCGCAGAGGGCGTCGGAGACGCACCCGGGTGCAATGCATGAAATCGACATCCACAACTTCGGCGTCATACCGGAAGACATCCGCGACCGTTTTTTCGACCGCTACGTGACTCGCGGCAAAGAGCACGGCTCCGGCATCGGGACCTACAGCGCCATGCTCATCGCCAAAACCCACGGGGGGACCATCCGGTTCACCACCTGCGAAACCCAAGGCACCCACGTGATCGTTTCCCTGCCCCGGCGAGATCCCGCCTGACGTCCTTTGGGCCACGCCGGACGCAGCGGTCCATGTCCGATCACGTCTCCCGTCGCGGCTCTTGGCCGACATGCACGGCAGCAGCAGGCATTTCCATGTCCACATAGGGATGCAGCAGCAAGACAACCTGGGTGCCCTTGCCCGGGCGGCTGCTCAGACGCAGGTCGCCCCCCAGGTCGCTGATGATCTTCTTGGTCATGGCCAGCCCCAAACCAGCCCCGGAACCGGTTTTCTTGGTGGTGAAGAAGGGGTTGAAGATCTTGTCTTGAATCTCAACGGGAACGCCGTGACCGGTATCCTCGATGCTGATCAGAACCCGGTGACGCTCCATGGCCGTGGTCACCGTGAGCCGCCCGCCATCGGGCATGGCCTCCAGGGCGTTCTTGATCAGATTGATCAAGCACTGTTTGAGCAATTCGGCATCGGCCCGAATCTTGGGCACCTCCTCCCCGAGCTGGACGTCCAGGGTCACGCCGCGTTCCTGGCTGCCGATCCCGAGCACCTGCACAGTTTCGGCGACGACCTTGTTGGCATCCACTTCCGCCAGTTCCGACGACGTGGGACGGGCGAAGTTGATGATGTTTTTCAAAATTTTGTCCAGACGCTTGGACTCTTCCAGAATGATCCGCACCTTTTCCCGGCTGTTCTCGGTCAGTTCCTGTGAACGCAGCAGAGAATTGGCGAATCCGCCGATGGAGAACAACGGGTTGCGGATTTCATGGGCGATGTACATGGACAACTCGCCGATGGCGGCCAGCTTCTCGGCCTGCTGCAAGCGTTTCTCCATTTCCGTGCGCAGCGTGACGTCCCGGCGCACTTCGATCATCCGGTGCACCCGCCCGGTTTCGTCGAACACTGGGTAGGCGGTCACCTGATAGTAATGGACCCGGCCCTGCTCATCCATCCAGGTCTGCAGTGTCTCCTGCTCCCGCTGATTCGCAAGGGTCGTCAACACCGGCCAGTCCCGGTGCGCCGGCCCACAGGCCACCTGACCCGGTCCGGCGGGGACCGAGCTGCTGGATTGGTGCAGCAACGCCTGCTTGTCCACGCCGTGCCGCTCGCAGACCTGTCTGTTTACGTCCAGAATGCGGCCCTGGTCGTCCAGAAAGAAAATGTCGTCCGGCAGTTCGTCGATGATGGTGTTCAGCAGGGTTCGGCTGCCGCGCAGATCGGTCTGGCATTGACCGGAAACCTCGTTCATCACCAGCAGACAACACAGAAAAACCGCGCAAGCGCGGTCCAACAAGGCCACCGAAGGCGGCAATATCCGACGCAGGGTGCGCACGGTTTCCGAATCTCCGGAGATCTCCACCACCAGACTGATGTCCGGGTGGGCCGCCATCATGGCCTCCGGATCCGTGTACCGGGAAGTCCCGCGTGTCGTCAGCTCCTGCTCATGCGGGCCCGGGGGCTGCCCGGAACAGGCCGTGAGGTGCATGCGGGGAAGATCCGTTTCCTGGGCCGAGCGGTCCAGCAGTCCCAGGATTGCGGCCAGGGTCGACGAGAGGGCCACGTCGCCTTGCAAAACCGATCCAGCCGCCGGGCAGACCAATCCGACCAGAAAGTCTCCTTGGGCCGCCTCCAGGACACGAACGGCCTCATTGTAACCTGCTGAAAGATGCATAAGTTCCTCGTGGGGTTGACGAGCCATAACAGTCCGTTGAAAAATACCCAATTGCTGCGTCGCTGCAAAAAGTTCAAACTCTCACGTATGAATAAATACGTTTCGACCTTGATTCGATTGCCAGGACGGCAAATCGAAAATGTGGCGAAGCCACAGCCCGCAAGGGCCGGACACAGGACGTGTCCGGTAGCTTTTATTGCTCCTTGCACTTGGGTTTTTTGAACGGACTGTGACGAAAGACTTTTTCAACACTCAGACAAATTCCGTGCCAAGCGCTGGGCGCAATTCCCGAAAGTCCTTAAACCGCGAGCAACAGACCCGAATGCCAATGCATACCCTCAATCCCATTCCGACTTCAAGCAACCCCGCGGACCCTGCCAGGCCGGGCGTCTGGTGCGTCAGCCTGGGCTGTCCCAAAAACCGCGTGGATACGGAGCGCATGCTTGGAGCACTCGGCCCCGGGCGGGTGGTGCAAGACATCCACCAAGCCCAAATCGTGCTGATCAACACCTGCGGCTTCATTGCTCCGGCGGTGGAGGAGTCCACCCGCGTGATTCTGGAAACCGCGCAAGACATCGCCGACCTCCACCCCCGCCCTCTGCTGGTGGTCGCGGGGTGCCTGGTTTCCCGGTACGGAACGGAACTGCACGAAGCCGTCCCTGAGGTGGACCTCTGGCTGAACGTGGCCGAGGAAGACCAGTTGCTTCCACGGCTGGCCGACCTGGGCCTCCACGCCCCCAATGCCGCCCCTTCCGCAGCGCAGCCTGAACGGGTCGTCAGCACGAAGCCGGTCTACGCGTACGTGAAAATCGGCGAAGGCTGCGATCATCGCTGCCGCTTCTGCACCATCCCGTCCATCCGCGGCCCGCTGAAAAGCACGCCGCCGGACCTGATCGTGGCCGAGGCCCAAGCGCTTCTGGAGCAGGGAGTCCGGGAACTGATTCTGGTGGCCCAGGACCTGACGTCCTACGGTCGCGATCTGGGTTCGCGAAATGCCCTGGAATCCCTGATCCCGCAGTTGGCCGGACTTCCAGGGCTGGACTGGCTGCGACTGATGTATCTCTACCCCGCGGGTCTGACGCCGCGTCTGCTGCGTTTTCTGGCCGAACTCGGCCCACCCCTGCTGCCCTATTTCGACATCCCCTTGCAGCACGCCCACCCGGACATCCTCCGGGCCATGGGCCGCCCCTTCACCGGAGATCCCCGCCAAGTAGTGGACCGGGTCCGGGAGCACTTTCCGGAAGCGGCCCTGCGCACCAGCCTGATTGTCGGCTACCCCGGTGAACGGCCCCATCATTTTCAACAGCTCTCCGATTTCGTCGCCGAAACCCGCTTTCACCATCTCGGGGTCTTCGCCTTCTGCCCGGAACCGGGAACCAAGGCCGCGGCCCTGCCCGGCCAGGTCGGCGCCAAGACCAAGGCCCGACGCCGCGAGGGGCTGATGAAGCTGCAAGCCGACATCAGCGCCGAAATCCTCGCGCAGTATCAGGATCGGGAAATGGAGGTGTTCGTGGAACGCCCCAGCCCTGAATGGCCGGGACTTCATGAAGGCCGGGTCTGGTTCCAGGCCCCGGAAGTGGACGGGATCACCTACGTCAGCGGAGAAAACATCCGCCCCGGGGAACTGGTCCGGGCCGAAATCACCGATACCAAGACCTATGATCTGGTGGCTCTGGTTTGATGAGGAAATCGTTCCGTCTCACGCATGGTCTCGTGTTCGGAATAAAACAGGGCGACGAGGCGCCGTTATCCGGTAAGCTCATGATGCCGGAGGTGAAGGCCTGATGAGGAAACCCTCCCGCTTGCCCTCCAATCCGGCACGGTGTAAACAATTTCGTTTTTTGCCGTTCTCCGTAAACCGTTGTCGGCTTCATCCCTCTTTCCAGAACCAAATCGAATGCATCCAGAATCATCTTCCC
>SKYX01000240.1 GCA_007127655.1 Desulfonatronum sp. | reverse complement strand
TTACGAGGCCGGTGAAGGAGTTTCGAGCCGTTCCAAAAAGGGTAAACCAGCCGTCTTTGCAAGAAAAAATTGGTGAGAACAAAATGGCCCTGGGGCATACGCTTTTATGTCTTGCGTGAAGCTGTTCTTTATGGTCAAATTTTAAGCTTGTCCACCTGGAACCCTATGCACCACACCCACCGATCTTCATCCTGCAAACCTGACGTCTTGCTGCTCACGGACGCCTTGCGCGACACGCCCTTGACCGGCATCGGACGCTATGTCCTGGAGCTGGCTCGCGGGTTGCGATCCCACTCCGGGCTTGGTTCGGTGCGGTTTTTCGCCGGTCGCGACTGGGTGTCCGATCCGTGTCGGCCCTTTGTTCCAGATATTACCAAGGACGCGGCAACGGATGCGCGGAAAGGTTCGGAACAAATCGGACGCCTGCAATCACTGCGCAAGGCCCTGCCCTGGCGTTGCTTGCAGGACCGGATCAGTTTCGGCCTGAAAAAGATTTCTTTTTGGACAAAAACTCGCCGGGGTGCAACCCCGATTTTACACGGCCCCAACTATTTACTTTTGCCCTACGACGGTCCGAGCGTCGTCACGATTCACGACCTCTCCTTCATTCATTACCCCGAATATCACCCCAGGGAACGGCTTATCCTGCTGGACCGGGAGCTGCCCCAAACCCTGCGCCAAGCGGACCATGTGCTCACGGACTCGGAGTTCGTTCGCCGGGAAATCATCGATATCCTTGGCGTGGGCGAGCACCGGGTCAGCGTCACCCCCCTGGGCGTGGACCCAGCGTTTCACCCCATGCCCCTGGAGCGGACCCGACCCACCCTGAAGAGTTTTGAACTGGAACATGGCCGCTATCTGCTCTGCGTGGCCACACGGGAGCCGCGCAAGAACCTGGCTCGACTGCTCAGCGCTTATTCCGGTCTCCCGGCTGGACTCAAGTCTGCTTTTCCTCTTGTCCTGGCCGGATCCGGCGGCTGGTTGACCGAAGACCTGGAACGACTAATCCAGCCACTGGAGTCCTCCGGGCTGGTGCGTCGGCTGGGCTATGTTCCGGAACCCAGCCTGCCCGCTCTGGTCGCCGGAGCTGGTGGGCTAGCGATGCCGTCGTTTTATGAAGGCTTCGGCCTGCCCGTGCTGGAAGCCATGGCCTGCGGGGTGCCGGTGCTCACCGCCAACCGCGCCAGTCTGCCTGAAGTAGCCGGGGACGCGGCCCTGCTGGTGGACCCCGAGGATGAGCAGACCATCCGCGAAGGCCTGGAACGATTGCTGACGGACGACAGGTTTCGCCTGACGGCCAAGGAACGCGGGTTGAAGCAAGCAGCACGGTTCACCTGGGCCGAATGCCTGGACCAAACCGTGCGGGCTTACCACCAAATCCCCGGTCAGCAGGCTTCCCCCCCTATCTCTCAAGAACCCTCCCCGACGTCCCCGGGAGATTTACGAGCGGCACCATGAAGCGCACCACAAAACGCCTTTTGGTAGACCTCAGCCTGACGGCCCAGACCGAAGCCGGTTCCGCGGTGTACGCCTGGGAAGCTTGTCACCGCCTGATGCGTCAGGCCATGCCCATGCAGGTCCTGCCTTTGACCAGCCCCTTCCGCGTCCTGGGCCGAACCGGTATCCGGCGCAAACTCAACGGCCTGCTCCGTGATCTGCTCTGGCGGCCCTTCCTGGCCGGCCTGGAAGCCCGACCCGACGACTGTTTTTTGTTCACCAACTCCTTTGTGCCCCGGAAATTTTGGCGTCGAAAATTTGGCGTGGTCATCCTGGACCTGGGCGCATGGCACGACCGCGCCCTGCTCTCCTGGCGCGGTCGCCTGGGCACCCGTTCCCTGCCTGCGGTTCTGGCCCAGGCGGCCCATATTTTCGCCATCTCGGAATACACGGCTCAAGATGTTGCCCGTGAGTTCGCCATTCCCCGTCATCGGATCACCTTGGCCCCCTGCGGGCTTTCCGAGGCTTTCCTTGCTCCGCCAGCTCCTTTGACAACGATCAACACCGCCCCCCTGCCCCCGCGCTACCTGCTCCACGTGGGCAGCCTGGAGCCCAAGAAAAACATCCCTTTCCTGCTCCAGGTCTTCGCCCTGCTTCGACAACAGGAGAACAACCCGGCCTTGCCGCAAACCAGCGTACGGCACCCTTGCAAACTCGTCCTCACGGGCGGCGAGTCCTGGCACGACGCATCCCTGCGCCAGGCCGTCGCCGACCACCCCTATGCCGAGGACATTCTCATCCTTGGCCGGGTGGCTCCGGAAGACCTGCCCGCGCTCTACCACCAGGCCGCGGCCCTGGTCTTTCCCTCCCTGCTGGAAGGATTCGGCCTGCCGGTAATCGAGGCCCTGTCCCAAGGCACGCCGGCCCTGGTCCAGGCCAACAGTTCCCTGACCCAGTTCGGAGCCTACGGAGCCACGGTCCTGGACAGCTTCGAGCCCGAACGCTGGGTCCGCCGACTCCAGGAAATACTTGCATCGGAAACCAGAATACCCGAGAAACAGAGACAGGCCGTTCAGGAAACGTTCAACTGGGACCGCACAGCCGCTATTATTCATCGGGCCATGCTTGGAGCGACATGACCGCCTCATCGCTTGATCTCGGCACCCACCGCCCCATGCGCGTCGGCCTGAACCTCCTTTATCTTCTGCCCGGCATCGTCGGCGGTACGGAGACGTACGCCGCGGGGTTGCTGCGGGGCTTGGCCGAGGTGGACGACGGGGTGGAATACGTGGCCTTCCTGAACCGTGAGAGCGCGGATTGGCCTTTGCCCGATATTCCAGCCTTTCAGCGGGTGGTCTGCCCAGTGCGGGCTTCCAGTCGAGCTCGACGACTGCTGTACGAACAACTCCAGCTGCCGGCCCTGGCCCGCCGCCACGGCGTGGACGTGCTGCATTCCCTGGGCTACGTGGCCCCGGTGCTGGGCTGCTGTCCCGGAGTGGTCACCATCCACGACATGAACACCAAGGGCCACGGCCGGAGCATGCCGCTGCTCAAGCGTTTGGCCCTGTCCTTTCTCGTCCGTCTCGGTGCCCGGTCGGCCCGTCTCGTGATCACGGTTTCGGAGTTTTCCCGCCAAGAAATCCGCCATCATCTCGGCTTGCCCCTGGAACGCATCCATGTAGTCCACGAAGCCCCTTTGCCCCTGGAAACAGAACTCCAGGAAGAATCGCAACATTCTGTTTCCGGAGTCCCCGGCGGCCAGCCTTCTCACCAGCCGGACGCGCCCTTCATCCTGGCCTTTGCCAGCCAATCCCCGCACAAAAACATCCCCCGACTGATCGAAGCCTTTGCCCGAATCGCACCCTCAGTGCCGCACCATCTCGTCCTGGCTGGGCACCTGCCTGGTGACGGGGCCGCGAACCGGGCCATCCACCGCTGGGATATTGCCCACCGGGTCCGGCTGACCGGCTACCTGCCCCGGAGCGAGGTGGACCGCCTGCTGTCCGAGGCCGCGCTGTTCGCCTTTCCGTCCATGTACGAAGGATTCGGCCTGCCCGTACTGGAAGCCCAGGCCGCGGAGACCCCCGTAGCTTGCGCGCGTCGCGGAGCCCTGCCCGAAGTAGCCGGGGAGGGCGCAGTGTTTTTCGATCCGGAAAATGTCCTGGACATGGCCGCGACCCTGGCCCACGCCCTCACGGACGAGGATCTGCGACACAACCTCGTGGCCCAGGGACGCCTCAACCTGGAGCGTTTTTCCTGGACCGTGGCGGCCCGCCAAACCCTGAACCTTTACGCCCGGGCCGCCTGGCGCGGTGGGAACAGGTACGTCGGATCTCCAGCCAAGCCTTCGGCCGTCATTGCGCACGGCGCTCCAGCGGGTTCTTTCGATCACTCAGCGGACGACTCGCCGGACATCGCCGATGGAAAGCTCTCGCTTGACGATCAAGAACTCCCGCTTCCCCGCACCAGGACCAAACCGGAGCAGCCCTGATCCATGACCGCCCCATCCACCCTCGTCCCCAGAAATTCGACTTCTCCCACGAAGCAGGAACGCACTCCGGAACACCTTCGGGTCAGCATCGTCACCGCGGTGCTCAACGGCGAAGCGCACCTGGCCGAGGCCATCCAAAGCGTCCGCGACCAGACATATCCCCAAATCGAGCACATCATCGTGGACGGCGGCTCCAGGGACGGAACCGTCTCCATCATCCAGGCCCACGCGGACGGGATATCCAAATGGGTTTCCGAACCGGACCAGGGCATTTACGACGCCATGAACAAAGGCATCCGCATGGCCACCGGAACCATCGTCGGCACGCTCAACGCCGATGATTTCTACCCCCGGCCGGACGTCATCGACAGCGTGGTCCAGACCTTTACGCAAACCAAGGCCGACGCGGTCTTCGCCGATCTCCTGGTGGTGGACCGAACCGACCCGCGCAAAGTCGTCCGCTTTTACGACTCCTCCGACTTTCATCCCGGACGTTTTTGCCAAGGCTGGATGCCGCCCCACCCCACTTTTTTCACCCTGCGGGAACATTATCAACGCTTTGGGCTCTACCGCACGGACTACCGCATCGCCGCGGATTACGAACTCCTGACCCGCTTCCTGGCCCGCCACGGCCTCGCCTACACCCGTATCCCCAAGGTGCTGGTGCACATGCGTTCAGGAGGGGTCAGCTCCAAGAACCTCAAGAGTAACTGGGTGCTGAACCGCGAAATCGTTCGCGCCTGCAAGGAAAACGACATTCATACGTCCATGCCGCGCCTGCTCTGCAAGTATCCGCGAAAATTGCTGGAGTATATTCGCAGACCAGGACAATGAGACACGCTTTTTTTCGGTTCTCTCCAACTGCATCGTTGGTTTGTCACTGAAAAAAGCAATGCCGCACGATCCTCCGCCACGACAAGGACGAAACGCCCTTGTGTCGAGGGGAACCATGCGGCACCGACGGAAAGTCGACGACGGGAGAGAGATATCGACTACAGCAGTTTCTTGGCCGCATCCAAGGCCAGTTCGTAATTCGGCTCCTGCCCTACTTCCTTGACCAATTCCATATACCGAACGGTTTTCTCACGATCCACGACAAACACGGCCCGAGCCAGGAGCCGCAGTTCCTTGATCAGCATGCCGTATTCGGTGCCGAAGGAGGCGTCTTTGTGATCAGAGAGGGTCAAAACGTTGTTTACTCCGGCGGCGGCGCACCAGCGTTTTTGAGCAAAGGGCAGATCCATGCTGATGACCAGGATCTGAACGTCGTCACCCAATTTGGCCGCTTCCTGATTGAAGCGACGGGCTTCGAGGTCGCAGACCGGGGTGTCCAGGGAGGGAATCGAGGTGATGATCGCCACCTTGTCCTTGAGGGATGAAAAACTGAACGGCTTGAGGTCGTTGTCCACGACCTGGAAATCCGGCGCGGCATCGCCTTCCTGAACCGTGTTGCCCGTCAGCGTTATGGGCTGGCCTTTCAACGTGATCAATCCAAAACGTTCCTTCATGATCGGCTCCTTGTTTATGGTTATGTTTCGAGAAAGTACGTCCATCGGGGCGGCGATGCGACGAAACGGGTATTCGCCGGGTATCTCTTGGCAATCTGGTTCAGGAAGAGTAACCTTCACGATTCGGAGTTGCAAGAACCCCACGCAATTCTTATGAACATCCGATTCAAGACGACAATCAAGCGACCAACCTCATGCCCGCTTCTACCACCCGACTCCTCACCGACATGTTCGAAGCCATGCTGGCCCACCTTGGTCCGAGTGGATGGTGGCCGGCCCAAAGTCCATTTGAAGTGGCCCTGGGCGCGATTTTGACCCAGAACACCAACTGGTCCAACGTGGAAAAGGCCCTTGCCAACCTGCGCCGCCACGACCTGCTCGACCCGGAACAGCTTCGTTTGGCCCGGCCGGAGGTCGTGGAGGAGTGCATTCGGCCATCGGGGTTCTTTCGGCAAAAAGCCAAAAAAATTCAAAATTTCCTGGACTTTCTGGACCAGGAACGCGCATTGGACATCAAGGATCTTGCCCTTCTGAGCACCGGTGAACTGCGTAAACGGTTGCTGGCCGTCAAGGGCATCGGTCCGGAGACCGCGGACAGCATTCTGCTCTACGCATTGGACCGCCCGGTGTTCGTGGTGGACGCCTACACGGCCAGGATCTGCAACCAACATGGGCTAGTTCCCGAAGATGTGGAGTATGACGAGCTGCAAGATCTGTTCGTGTCTCACCTTCCGGAACGGGTTGAACACTACAACGAATACCACGCCTTGCTGGTTCGGGTCGGCAAGGAATGGTGTCGAAAACGGGGGCCGCGCTGCGATGAGTGTCCGCTGCGACCGTTTCTCCCGAATCACTTACATTGCTCATAAGCCATGGCTCTCAACCTTCCCTGCTCTCCACGCATCCCATGAAATCACCGTCCTTTGGCCTTCCTCGACTTCATTGGACCATTATTTGGTTTTGGACGGCCATATTCGTCCTCTTTCTGAGCGACCCGAACCCGGCCGCGACCACGGAATCCATCCAGCGCACCCTGGAAGAGCGTGAGCGCGACGTTCGGGCCCACGAAGAAATTCTGAAAGGCCTTTCAGCGCAGGAACGTGCCTTGTTCGCCGACCTGCAGGAAGTGGAAGCCCGGTTGCGGACCACCGCGGACGAAATCACGGAACTGGAAACACATTTGGATCGCCTGCGTCAGGAAGAACGCGTTCGGTTGATGGACTATCAGGAGCTGGATCTGACCCGGGCCCAAACCAGCGAGGAACTGGGGCGTCTGCTGGCCCTGCTCTGGCCGGTGCATTTGCAGGGCGTGGAACACAATCTCCAGACTTTGACCTCCTGGGACGAGGCTGACCGGCAATACCATTGGCTGTCCCGGATCTACGACTTGGTTCAGGACCGGATCGATCAACTCCGCCGGCAAGGGCGGGAATTGGCTCTGGGGCTGGCCCGGCTGGAGCGGGCGCGAGAAGAAATCACCGCCCAGATGCTCCGAATCGATAGCGGTAAGGACCGGCTTCTCAAGCAAAAGCTGGAATTCCTGCGCCGCGTCCAGGAAGTGCG
Organism: Desulfonatronum sp.; assembly: GCA_007127655.1. Lineage (GTDB taxonomy): Bacteria > Desulfobacterota > Desulfovibrionia > Desulfovibrionales > Desulfonatronaceae > Desulfonatronum. Next base: position 18,080 of record SKYX01000240.1, on the reverse strand, counting down.
TGCGCAAAAAGTCTCCGCTGAAGAGCAGGTCAAGGAAATCCTGCAAAGCATCTCCGAGCTGAACTACCGACTTCAAACCCTGACCACCAAGAACTTCACGGATTTTCGCGGTCACATGCCTTGGCCGACCCAGGGCCGGGTTGTGGAGCGGTTTCGGCCTCAGGCTGACCCTCCGCACCGAGGCTTGAGTTTCGCGATGTCCGAAAAAGCAGCGGTGCACGCCATCTCTTGGGGCAAGGTGGTCCATAGCGACGTGCTCCGGGGGTATGGCCATGTCGTCATTCTCTACCACGGTGAAGATTATTACAGCCTGTACGCCTTTCTGAACAACCCGTTGGTCGCCGTGGGTCAGGAAGTGGAAAAGGATGAACAGATCGGAATAGCGGGGCTTTACCCCAAAGTGGATGGTCCGGGGCTCTACTTTGAATTGCGTTTTCAGCAAAATCCCGTTAATCCTGATATCTGGCTTGTCGCCGATTAACAGCGGCAATGGCGACGGCAACGAGCGGATTGACAAGAGAATCCGGAAACGGAAACCGGAGAGACCGCGGTGAAACCGTCGTCGCCAAGCCGCGCCGGAACGTATATCCCGACACGGTGCTTTCGGGCGCCGTCCACCATACCATTACACGATTTCAAAATGCATTCGGAGGTCATCATGCGGGTTGTCCACTGGGTCGGCACCGTTACACTTCTTTTTTTGCTGGCCATCACTTTTGGCCAAAGCATGGCCACGGACGAGGAACGCTACTCGCCGCTCAAGCGCTTCAGCCAGGTCTTGGACTTGGTGGAGCGCTATTACGTTCAGGACGTGGATCGCAACGAGATGATCCAGGGCGCCATCCGGGGCATGCTCCAGGAGCTGGACCCCCACTCCAGTTTCATGTCCCAGGACGCCTTCCGGGAAATGCAGATCGACACCTCCGGGGAGTTCACGGGGATCGGCATTGAGATCAGCCTCGTGGAAGGCAGACTGACGGTCGTGTCCCCCATCGAGGACACCCCGGCCTTCCGTGAGGGACTCAAATCCGGAGACCATATCCTGGAAATCGATGGCCAGTCCACCCAGGACATCTCGATCATGGACGCCGTGAAGCTGATTCGAGGGCCCCGGGGCACCACTGTGGACCTGACCATTATCTCCCGGGGCGAGACCGTTCCCCGCACCGTGACCATCACCCGCGACGTCATCCCGATGCACACGGTCAAGCTGTTCGAATTGGAACCCGGTGTGGTCCTGGTGCGGCTGACCAGCTTCAAGGAAACAACCATGGACGACCTGCGGGAAGCCTTGGATCGATTCGACCTTGACCAGCGCGTCGGCCTGATCCTCGACCTGCGCAATAACCCCGGCGGATTGCTGAATCAGGCCGTGGCCGTGGCCGACGCCTTTTTGCACGAAGGCAAAATCGTCTACACCAAGGGGCGCTCGGCCCAGGCAGAAATGAACTTCGACGCATCCCGCAACGTGCTGGACAGGGAAACGCCCATGGTGGTGTTGATCAATGCCGGCTCCGCTTCCGCCTCGGAAATCGTCGCCGGGGCCCTGCAGGACCACGACCGGGCTTTGATCCTGGGTGAGCAGACCTTTGGCAAAGGGTCCGTGCAGACGATCATCCCCCTGGCCGACGGCTCCGGAATCAAGCTGACCACGGCGGTCTACTATACGCCGAACGGCCGCTCCATCCAGGCCAAGGGCATCGACCCGGACATTTCCGTTCCCTTTGTCGCCTTGAATGACGACCAACGAGAAGGACGAATGCCTTTGGTTCGCGAAGGTGACCTGATCCGACACCTGGAAACCGGCCCGATTCCCCCGGACCAGCGCGATCAACCAAGGCCCCAGGTTCTGGAAATGCTCGAACGGGACAACCAGCTGCGCCTGGCATTGGAAATGGTCAAGGCCATGCCCAGACTTAAAGCGCTCCGTTAACCTCGCGAACCGACATGGGTCGGCGATGACCGGTAAAACAACAAAAAAAAGCGGCAAGCCCTCCCGCCCTTCCACAGCCACCACGAAAAGTGGCGGCAAGGGCGGGAGCAAGCCTAAAAAGACTGCGGCCAAAACCAGCCGTAAACGATCTTCCCGCAGGGGGGTTTCCAAGCTCTGGGTGATGCTTATAGCCGCGGCCACCGGATTGACCGCCATCACTCTTGTCTGGGCCTTGAACCTCGCCCCGGTAGACCCCTTGCCCTCGGACGTCGCGACGGTCGACAAACCAGTCCGCCAAACGATCTCCGCTTCAGCGCCAACTCCCGCGGCCCGGCCAGAATCCCGAACAACTCGCCCCGCTACTCAATCCGGCCCCGCCTCCTCGCCCGTGCCCGCTCCCGCACAATCGGACATGGTCGCCAGCTTGGTCGCTCCACCAGCCACGAACCATGTTCGCGCCCGGATTTCGCCCGATACAGCGCCAGCGGACCCTTCACGACGTCAAGGCTTGGTCTACGAAATTTTTGACGAGGAATTGTTGGAACAGCAGGTCAAGGAGGTCGACCTGGCCCTGGTTCAGACCATCATTGAACTGAACCTGGACCCTCGCTCGGTGCGCCATCTGGACATCCAGATGAAAACCCGCAACGGTCAGAAGTACCATACACAATCCTTGGCCATTGGATTGAACCAGGACGCCCGAAGCTTCGAACAAACCTTGCGCCGAAATCTGGAACTCTGGATGCATGGAGCGGAATTGCGTCAAATCAACGGGGGGCCCGGCAAGCAAGAGTGGCGGATATCCTTGCTCAACCTGCCCACTCATACCTTGTTTCTGGAAGAACACCCCCGCAAACCGCCTCCGCCCTCTCCGGCTCGGCCGGGAGCCGGGCCGCAGTTGGTGGTGGTGATCGACGACCTGGGTGAGAACGTACACCAAGCCCAGGAACTGGCCGCCCTCTCCTTCCCGGTGACCTTCGCCGTTCTGCCCAATATTTCCAAAAGTCGGGAAGTGGCCCGAATCGGAGCCGCGGCGGGTCGCGACGTGCTCCTCCACCAGCCCATGGAACCTTTGGACTACCCCCACCGGGCCGACCCCGGCCCCGGGGCCCTGTTCGTGGGCATGGAGGACGGACAAATCCTGAGCATCCTGCGGGACAATTTGGCCCAGGTTCCGCAGGCCATCGGCATCAACAATCACATGGGCTCCCGGTTCACCGCAGACGAGTTGGGCATGTCCACGGTACTCCAGGAATTGAAGCGCCGCGACCTCTTTTTTCTGGACAGCCTGACTACCGGAAACTCCGTCGCGGACGAACAGGCCCGCAAAATCGGCCTGGAGCACCTGCGCAGACATATTTTTCTGGACAATATCCCCAATGTCCAAGCAATTCTGTTTCAACTGCGCAAAGCCGAACAACTGGCCCATAACCAGGGTCAGGTGATCGCCATCGGCCACCCCTATCCGGAAACCCTGGAAGCCTTGAAGCTCTGGGAGCGGGAGCGTGACCAGCGGATCAACGTCGTCTCCCTCGGCTCCCTGCTCTCCCGCCGGTCCTTGGCCGAGCGCTGACGCCCCGATTTACGATGCTCAACCTATTCGCCATACCCAAGGGTCCCATGTCCGAGGAACGCGTCGACCTGCTGGCGCGTGGGGACGGGCTGCGTATCGAGCGAATTATCTCGCAGGGCCACGTTTCGCCCCCGGATTTCTGGTATGACCAGGAACTGGACGAATGGGTCGCCCTCGTGCAGGGCAAGGCGGAAATCCGCTTCATTGACGGAAGGATCAAGGACCTCAAAGCCGGAGACTGTCTCTTTCTCCCAGCCGGCTTGCGACACCGCGTGGAACGCACCAGCGACGACCCGCCTTGCATCTGGCTGGCCGTGCATGGACGAATGACCGACAAAGCACGTCCCTGATCCGTGCGCACCCTGCAAGCGGATTCAACCTTTGCCGCTTTTTTGATGACCAGAGGAGAGACGATCATGCGCCAAGTACGCTTTTCCATGACCCTTATCCTTTTGACGTTCATGGCCGTCGGCTGTTCCTACTCCAGCGTCGGTCACTTGCAGCGTCAGCCCTGGGTATTGAACGCGGAACAACAACTGGAGATGCGGTTCTGGCGGTTTTCCTACGTCGCGGAGTCCTCTGGCGGACAGTACCGAGTCAAGGGGCGGGCGATCCCCAAGACGGAAAACCTTCCGGCTGACTTGAGTTGGATCGAGGATTTATGGCTGGCCGCCTACCTCAGCGACGACCAGGGGCGGGTCCTGGCCCAGGACTTGCGCGTTTCCTCCAACCTGGCACTTGACCCCGAGCAGGGAGTGTCCTTCACGTTCACCCTGCGTCCGGACCGGCTCAACCGCACGGCCTCCCTCCAGATCACCTTCGGCTACAACATGACCCTCACCCCGCACGAAGACTACATGGCTCAGGAGGCCCTGGAAAAGAAACACGCGGGGGAACGCGGCTCAGTGTTCTTCGCTCATGAGGGGGCATTGACCAGAATTTGAATCGGTGGCTGGTGAGCAGTCGACGGCTTTTCAGGTCTGTCCTTCACGTGCCCGTCCCGCCACCTCGCAGCAACTTCTGGACATCGCCACGGATTCTTTTTAAGTACTTCTCACGCATGGGCGACTCGTTTTCTACAAGCGCCCATGCCATGCCTCCTTGCTTCAGGTCGCCGCATGGCGCCAAGAGGGAACCCGGTGTGATTCCGGGACGGTCCCGCCGCTGTAAGTCCCATTCTACCTGACTGGCTTCGCATGGCCACTGGAACCGTGTTCCGGGAAGGCTCGCCAGATCAGGGGGACGAGTCAGAAGACCTGCCTGAAGCGCATTTGTCGCGGGACACGCGGATGTCCAGGCGACCATTCCCCGGGGCTTTTCAGCCCCATCGCGGACTATGCGGAACCACCCTTCCCCCTGGTCCAGGCTGCGCGGCCTGGAGCCGATGAGTTTATGCGACTGGCCGGGTCGCGTCTGCGCCGTGCTGTTTCTTGGCGGTTGCGACCTGCGCTGCCCCACGTGCCACAACTTCCATCTGGCCTGGAATTCCGAAGACGATCCCTGTCTCTCTCGCGACCACGCGCTCGGCTTTCTTGACCAGCGAGCCCCCTGGCTGGACGGCCTCGTGGTCACCGGCGGAGAGCCGGCTTTATCCGCGGATCTTCCGGAGTGGCTCGCCGAGTTGCGGGGTCGGCTCAGCTTACCCGTCAAGCTGGATACCAACGGCATGCATCCCGGCGTCGTGGAGCGGATTTTGGACATCCAGGCCGCGGACCTGGTGGCCGTGGACCTCAAAGGGCCGTGGTCCAAATATCCCGCATTGACCGGCAACAAAATCACCGCCCGCGAAGCCAAGGCCACCCTGGGCCGGATTTTCAAATTGGCCGAACGCCATCCAAAACACTTTCTCTTCCGAACCACCCTGGTCCCCCTGTTGACGCCGGAAGATCTCCGGGAAATCCGGGCTCTCCCTCCCTCCGGATTTCTCTTGCAATCCCAACCTTTTCGCCAACCATCCCGCCCTTTCCAGGGCCATCATCCCGAGGAGAAACCATGCTGACCCACATCTGCAAACGTGACGGACGCACCGAAACCTGGGCCGTGGACCGAATCGCCGCAGCTATTCTTAAAGCACTAAAATCATGCGGAATCCAAGACGCAATCTTGGCCGACCGCATGGCCCGTAAGGTGGAGGAACGCCTTTCCGAGGCCGGCCTGACCGTTCCGGACCAAGAGCAGGTGCAGGACCAGGTCGAGGCCGTTCTGATGCAGTCCCGCCTGTTCGATGTGGCCAAGCGCTATATCCTGTACCGGGAAAAACGCCGCCAAATCCGGGAACAAACGGCCGCCTTCCTGGACATCATGGACACCATCGACGCCTACGTGAACAAGTCCGACTGGCGGGTGGCTGAAAACGCCAATATGTCCCATTCCTTTCAGGGCTTGATGCTGCACCTCTCCGGCACGGTTCAGGCCCGGTACGCCTTGGAAAAATATCCCTTGGAAGTGCGCCAGGCCCATGAACACGGCTACCTGCATATCCACGACCTGTCCTTCGGCCTTGCCGGTTACTGCGCCGGGTGGAGCCTGCGGGACCTGCTCCTGGAAGGCTTCAACCTGGAAGGCCGCTCCTCCTCCGGTCCGGCCAAACATTTCGACTCCGCCCTGGGGCAGATGGTCAACTTCCTGGGCACCCTGCAAAACGAATGGGCCGGGGCCCAGGCCTTCAACAACGTGGACACCTATCTCGCGCCTTTTGTTCGTCATGACGAACTGGATTACCGCCAGGTTCGCCAGGCCATTCAGAAGTTCGTCTTCAACCTGAACACCACGTCCCGCTGGGGCGGGCAGAGCCCGTTCACCAACCTGAGCTTCGACCTGGCTCCCCCCAAGCACCTGGCTTCCGAAGCGGTGATCATCAGTGGCCGGCTTCACGACAGTCAGACCTACGCGGACTTCGGCTCAGAGATGGAGATGATCAACCGGGCCTTTCTGGAAGTCATGCTTCAGGGCGACTATCACGGCCGTATTTTCTCCTTTCCCATTCCGACCTACAACGTGACCGAGGACTTTCCCTGGGAAACCGATGTGGGCGAGCTGCTGCTCCAGCTTACAGCCAAATATGGAGTGCCGTACTTCCAGAACTTCATCAATTCGGACTTCAAGCCCGAGGACGTCCGTTCCATGTGCTGCCGGCTGCAGATGGATCTGCGCGAACTGCGCAAGAAGGTCGGGGGGTTGTTCGGCGCCGGGGATTTGACCGGCTCCATCGGCGTGGCCACCCTGAACCTGCCCAAGCTGGCCTTTCTGGCCCACGATGAAGCCGACTATCTGGAATTGGTCACCGAATACGCCGAACTGGCCCGGGACAGCCTGGAATTCAAGCGCAAGCTGATCAACGACAACCTGGAACGGGGCATGTTCCCCTTTACCCGGCGCTACCTGAAAAACGCCTACCGCGGGCATTTTTCCACCATCGGCGTGGTGGGCGGCCACGAGGCCTGTCAGAATCTCCTGGGCAAGGGCATCGAAACCCCGGCCGGGATCCGGCTGATGCGGACCACCCTGCTCCACCTCCAGGACCTGACCCGACGCTTCCAGGAGGAAACCGGCAATCTGTACAACCTGGAAGCCACCCCGGCCGAGGGCGTCAGTTACCGGCTGGCCAAGCTGGACAAGACGCTCTACGCCGGGATCAAGGCCTCGGGCAACGGCGTGCCGTACTACACCAACTCCACGGCCCTGCCCGTGGATCTGGGGCTGGACGTCTTCGCGGCCCTGGAGCATCAGGACCAGTTGCAGACCCTGTACACCGGCGGAACGGTCTTCCATACCTTCCTGGGCGAGGCCGTGGCCGACCCTCAGTCCCTGCGGGCCTTCCTGGTCAAAGCCATGACCCTAACCAAGCTGCCCTACATCTCCATCACCCCGACCTTTTCCGTGTGCAAGGACCACGGATACCTTCGGGGCGAGCACCCGGAATGCCCGGAATGCGGCAACCCGGCGGAAGTTTACACGCGGGTTGTTGGCTATTACCGCCCAGTGCAGCGCTGGAACCAGGGCAAACAGTCCGAATACGCCCAGCGCCGGGTCTTCGCCGGGCTGGGAGGCGAAAGCGCCGCAAGCTGAATGTCGCGGTGAAGATCACTTTGGAGGTACGATATGGACACTACTGCGTTTCTTGCCGTCCTGAAGAAGGTCTTTTCCGTCCAGGAAATGACCAAGCCCACGGATTTTCGCTTCGATCCACTGCCTGATGTCCAGGGCAAAACCGCTCCCAAAGTGCAGCGGCTGCTCCAGCTCGGGGTACGCTGCCTGCCGCCTGAGGAATGCTATTTCGAAGTGGGAACGTTCCAGGGGAAGACGCTGATTTCCGCGGCCCTGTTCAATGAAGACAAGCACCTGGCGGCCTGCGATGATTTTTCGGAATTTACGGACGACCCTGCCGCGGCCCTGGACGTTCTCCGACGCAATATCAACCTGCACTGCCCTCCGCACCAGTTCATCGACTTCCACATGGCCGATTTCCGCCACGTACTGCGCGAAGAGCGTCTGCCCCCCATCGGTTTCTACTTCAACGACGGTGCTCATGACTATGCCAGTCAGTTCGACGGTTTGACACATGTTGAAGATCATCTGGCGGACGAAGCGCTGGTTCTGGTGGACGATTGGCGCTTCACCCCGGACTCCCGTTCCCACGCCCGGCAAGCGACCCTGGACGCCATTGCCCGTTCCAAGCGCAAATGGGAACTGATCTACGAACTTCCCGCCCGCTTCAACGGCGACGCAGCAATGTGGTGGAACGGCCTCGGCCTGCTGCGGACATGGGTGTCTTCACCCTCGGCTTGATCAAAAAGTGACCGAGTTCCTTAGGACGGTCACGACGGCTTTCGGAAACCGAAGACGCGTCCCCGGACCATAGCCCCGGGACCGAACTTCTCCCGGATCGCGTCCAGGGTCGCGTCCAGGGTTTTGTCCTGGTCGGTTTCGTTTTCGGGAAAAAGAGAAAGCTGTCGCCTTGCGTTGGAAAAATTGGACACGCTCAGCCCGATCAGCCGGACTTTTCGGGGAAGCGGCTCCGCGTCCAGCAGTTCGGCGGCGGTTTGGAAGATCATCCGCGTGGACGCTGTGGGCTCCCGCAGGGTTTTCCCCCGCGAGATCGCTTTGAAATCGCTGAACTTGATCTTCAGCGTCACGGTGCGCCCGGCATGGCCATCCCGACGTAGCCGCCGTCCTACCCGTTCGGCCTGATCCAACAGCCAGCGCTTCAACGCCTCCCGGTCGTCGCTGTCCTCGGCAAAGGTGTTTTCCGCCCCTTCGCTTTTGGCCTCGCAGTCCGGGACCACCGACCGGGGATCAATCCCTCTGGCCCTGGCGTACAGGACCTCCCCCCACTTTCCGAACCGCTCGCGCCAGAATCGTTCCGGATACCCCGCGACATCGCCGACCCGACGCACCCCGAGAAGCGTGAGCTTCTCCAGAGTTTGCCGTCCGACACCTGGAATCTTGGAGACGGGCAGGGCGTTGAGAAACGCCGGTACGTCGTCCGGCGCGAGGATGAACAGACCGTCCGGCTTGTTCAGGTCCGAGGCGATCTTGGCCAAAAATTTTACTGGAGCCATGCCTACGGAACACGTCAACCCAGTTTCCGCGGCCACGGCCTGCTTCAACGATGCCCCCAGTTGCTCCGGAGGCCCGAAGATACGCTCCAACCCGCTGACATCAAGATAGGCCTCATCCACCGAAGCCTGCTCCACAAGCGGCGAAAACCGCTCCAAGACGGCCATGACCAACCGAGAGACTTGGGCATAGCGAGCCATGCGCACGGGCACGAACACTCCGTTCGGACACAAGCGTCTGGCTTGGACAATGGGCATGGCCGAATGTACACCGAACTTCCGGGCTTCGTAGCTGCAAGCGGAGACCACCCCACGCTCGGACCCGCCGACGATCAAGGCTTTGCCGCGCAGTTCGGGATGGTCCAATTGCTCCACGGAGGCAAAAAATGCGTCCATGTCCACATGCAGGATCAGGGGGGCAAAGGAGGAAGAGGTAGAAGGGGCGGAACTCATGGCCCGCGATGGTCAACGAACGAGTTGATAAGACGGAACTCCTCTTGTGCCGAGCAGGGCAAGACGTTACTCGGTGAAGACGATCTCCAGGACGTTGCTGTCGCCCTCCCGACGATACCGCTGGGAGGCGCTCACCTCTTTGGTCAGCAGAATGCCCAGCCCCCCCTGGACACGCTCGTCCATGCCCAGGGTCACGTCCGGGGGAGGCTGGGAAAGCGGGTCAAAGGGCGGCCCCTGGTCCGTGAACCGCACCAGAAACCGCCCATCATCAGCCTGCGGTCCGCACTCCACAGAGACCGTTCCGGTCTGGTCCGGGCCGTAGGCGTAATGAAAAATATTCAGGAGCACCTCTTCCAAGACCAGATCGATCTTCAGCGCCAAGGCCGGAAACAGTCCGGTGGATTCGAACCGCTCCAGGACGAAGCTCCGCAAGGGTTCCAGAGAGGATATGTCCGCCGGCATGGTAAGACCGGCCATGTCCTCGTCGCTACTTGGCCGCAAGAGCCGCCTCCAAGGAGTCGTACACCGGAAAAATGGACGCGAAGCCGGAGATGTCGAAGACTTCCTTGACCATGGAACTCATCCCGCCGAAAGCCAACGAGCCTCCCTGGCTTTTCAGCTTTTTGCCCACACCCAGAATAACCCGCAACCCTGCACTGCTGATGTACTCCAGACCGGTGAAGTCCACGATCAGCTTGGAATCCCCCTGCTCCATCCAGCGCAGGCATTCCTGCTCGAAAGACGGAGCCGTTACTGCGTCCATCCGGCCCGTCGCCTTGATCGTCACGCCCTGCTCCACCTTGGTACTCGTAAATTCCATGCTGTCACTCCTCTTTTTTTTGGAAATACGGTAAGTTCTCAGCACATCCCAGAAAGAGCCTCATTCGGATACTGGATTCCCGCCTTCGCGGAAATGACGTATCTTTTTATGCCATTTCCGAATCAGTCATCCCCGTGCAGGAGGTTATCCAGTCAGCTTTAGCACAGATGAGCTGAGAAATTACAAAAAATACTTCAACCAGCCTCTACATGCCCATGAATTGCTGTTTACTGTATCCATCCGGAATGTCAAAACTTCCGGCAGGTGCGGGCATTTTCTTGTGCTCCAGAAGTTCTTCCCGGGTCACCACCGTCGCGCCCATGATATTGGCCCTGCTCACGGTCAGTACGGCGACCCCCTGAATTTTCTCCATTTCCCGGAGCAGCTCTTCAAAACCTTGCTGCCCGGCCATCATGGCATGACCGATCTTGTTGTACATGCTCACGTTCACGTCGATCTGGTCCGTGGCGCAGATTTCAGAAGCCGTTTGCCCCATGGGCATATTCAAAGTCAACTCGTAAACTCGGCAGGTCCAGTCGTTAACGTTCTTCACGGTTCCGGTATCCACGACCGAAGCCTTAACCTGCATCATCGACCCCATCATCTGAGCCATCATTTGGGCCATTTCCTGCCCACCTTCCTGTTCGCCCAGCATGTCGGCCATGGCCTCGGACAGGTTCATCGGCACCTCGGTGTAGGTCCGGTCGCGGTGATCCAGCATGTACATAACCTGCTTGTCGCCATCGAAAATCACCGACGTCTTGTCGGAAGAATTCATCCGGGCCTTGTTGCCGCTCAGCCACGTCTCGACGACTTCATCGCTGCCCGCCTGCTTTTGCCCCATGATCTCATACGGCTCGCTGACATGGCGAATCTTCAGGTAATCGTCCGCCCAGGCCCAGCCCCCCAGAAGCAATACGACCAAAATAGTCGTCAAACAAATCGTCGTTCTTTTCATTGCTGCTCTCCAGTTCTGAAGTTGAAACCGGCCCCAGGCCGGGATTCGTTCGGTCTCCAACGCAAACTCTCGCCACCTCTGTACGAAGCCAAGCAAAAAAAGTCCATATGGCCGACGATCACCTGCCAAATGTTCAGTCCGACTCCAACCGACAGCACTGGCTGTACAGGGCCGCGCAGTCGCCCATGTCCGTGATTTGGGGCTCGATGATCGCGTTGGGGCCGTGACCCTGGCTGACCCAACCGTCGCGACGGATAAGGACGACCAGGGAATGCAGGGATGCATCCAGACGCAACCGAACGGCCATGCGTCCTAAAGGCGTGGCCAGGAAAATCGGGCCTTCCGGGTCCGCGTCGTCCAGGTCCGGGTTATCCGGGGAGACCAATATCTCAGGTAGCCCTTGCTGCTCGCTCTCTGGAATCTGGGAATGCATGTAGGTGCCTCGAACCAGGGAGAGCAGGCGTAAAGGGAACTCGGGATCGTCGTCCTGATCGATTTCCAAGGGGTCCGGATCAAGTGTCTCGGGAAACCGATACAACCCGTCCGGATGAGCGAACTTCAGCCCCTCAAAGGCGACTGAAGGATGATCGGCCCGCGCAAAACCCTTGGCCCGGAAAGCGTCCAGATCGACGCCCACGGGGCCGAGGCCGATTCGCAGACACTCGTCCAGCTCCGGGAAGCCCACCGGCGGGCTCAACCGCGCTCCCAGATCGCGCAAAATGTCGTAATCCGCACGGCATTCCCCCCGGGGCGGAACCGCCTGACCCGAATAGTTTACGTAATGATGCAGACAGGACCCCACGATCTCCTCGCGCTCCAGCATCAAGGTGGGCGGAAGAATCACGTCCGCGCAGCGAGCCGTATCGGTCAGAAACGCATCCACGCAGACCATGAAGGGCCGTTGCAAGGCCTTGGCCATGGCCAGGCTGTCCGGGACCTGATTGACCACATTGTGCCCGTCCACCCAGGCGAATTCCACCGGCGGGTCGGCCCATTCCAGTTCCCAGGCCAGAGAGGGCAAGAGAAAGGAGCGCCTGGAGGCCGCAACGGTTCGCCCCGGTGCCTCGGCCCGCCAGCGCCCCAGGTTGCGGCCCGAGGCAATGTTGAAAGAGACTCCTCCTCCGACGCGACCGATATTGCCGGACAGCAAGGCCAGGGCATTGATGAACCGCACGTTCTGACCGCCGAACAGATACCGCTGCACGCCCCAGCCGATCAGCGTGGCCGTGGGGCCGACGGCGTCCCCGACAGCAGCCCCGGAAGGAGCATCGGAAACAGCCCCCGAAACACCCCCCAAAACACTCTCATTCACGGGCGCGTACCATTCCAGCACTTCCTCCGCGTGACTCCGCTCCACGTCGCATCGAAGCAGCAGATCTTCGGAATTATAGCTCATTACCAGCGCTCGAAACGCCTCCCAATCCGCACAGGCCCGAACGACGTCCGAAGAAATCCCGTCCAGCTCCATAAGCCGACGGATCAGCCAGGCCGCCAAAAAACGGTCCGTCCCGGGACGAATGCGGATCACCCGGTCGGACCACCCTTCGCTTCCATCACCGCCTGGAGAGATGGTCAACACCCGGGATCCCTTTTTTCGTGCTTCGCGGGCCAACAAACCGGTATGCGGAGAGGAGCGCCCCAGGTCCTTGCCCCAATTCATAATCCGGGCCGCATTGAGCAAATCCGATGGATCGTTATGCTCCAACGCGCCGAAGTCGCGGATACAGGCCTCGATGCCCGCATCGTCGCACAGGGAGCCGTGGATGGTGGAGGAACCGAGAGCCGAGAAAAAGTTCAGACTGGCCTGAGCCAGAACCCCCCGATAACCGTGACCGCGCACGTGCAACACGGCCTCAGGCCGGTCCGTCAAGGCGTTCAGCTTGTCGGCAATCAAGTCCAAGGCCGTATCCCAGGAAACCGCCTCAAACCCTTCCTGGCCCAAACCGGTAGCCTTCCCGCGACGCAGTCCACGCTTGGGCTTTGTGCGCACCAAGGGTCGGGTGATACGTTCTGGGGCGTCCAGTCGATCAAAATATCGAGCGCCTTTGCGGCAAATGAACCCATTGGTGAACGGATGCGCCGGATTTGCCCGGAGAGTTCGAGCCCGGGTATCGACTACAAACGAACAGGCATCCGGACAATCCAGGATACAAGCGGAAATCCGCGAGGTCTCACCGTTGTTCTTCAACATTCCCATGCTCCTCATGACCGGCCTCGCTTCCGCGATCTTCGGTCGCTTATTGTACTTGCAAACCATGTCATTCCGGCGGTAACCGCTATATTTCGTCACCATGGATGCGGTCAACAATTCAGACGTTGATTAGCAGTTGAAAAACTCCCAATTGCCGCGTCGCTGCATAAATTTTCAAGCTCTCACGTATGAATAACTACGCTTCGACCTTGCTCTTTTTTTGCTCCTTGCACCTGTGGTTTTTGAACGGACTGCCGGATAAGGGCTTTTTCAACACTCCGTTAGCAGTAAAACGCACGAGGGGCGGCCGATATATCGGCCGCCCCTCGTGCGTTTTCACGCGCCAAAGCGATGCTCTTTGGCAATGCCTGACATTGCTTCGATGAACATGGGCTTATGGTTAATCATTCTCCAAGTGAACGTCCCGTTCTTCCATTCGACCTCGGAAATCCCACCCCTGGAATCTGCCCAAGGTACGGAATCTCAGACTACTGTGTCGGTCTTGCGTCAAACGGCGCGCCTTGTCCCTGATCTTGATCATTGATCTGGAATTCCCGATCTGACTCAGGCTCTCCCTCAGGCTGTCCCATTGGTTCTTCAGGTGGCTCTTCAGGCTGCATCAAAGGACGTTCCTGCTCAGTTGGCTGCTCGTAGCCTGGAGGGCTTTCCCCTGGCCTGGCCGGAATTTCGTATTCTTCCGGGTCAGAACCGCATGCGGTCCACAACAACATCCCCATTGCCAGTATCAGTAAGAGAACGGTCTTTTTACCGAACATCATTTCCCCTCCATACAGATTTCAGGCCGCCCTACTGCACTTGATCCAGCTTGGATGCCAGCTCTTCCTGCAATTGGGTGTTCATCTGCACTTCCTGCATGACCTGATTATACGTTTCCACGTCCAACCCACTCTCCTGGACGGCCTGGACCATGGCGGCTCCCGCCTGCTCCTGCATCTGCTGTGCGGACTCCGGATCAGTCACCCCGGCCAGGGTTTCCTGCAATTCCATGCGAATTTCATGAATTTCCAGGTATGCGGTCGCTACTTTTTGAAGCTCGGCATCACTGAATTGAGCCGCGGTTCCCTGCTGCTGCATCATCTGCTGCCCTTCGGCTTGACCGGTCTGGGCGTGGACACCCAGGCTCAAGGTCAAAACGAGCAAACAGGCGAGGGTTGATCCGGTCAGCAGCATAATTACCTTCTTCATCTTCAAATACCTCCCAAAATATTTATGCCGCAAGATCATCAAGCGACATCATCCCTCTTTAAGCATGCACCGTGCCAGAAGCGAAACAATTTCCTTCGCAACCACAAAAAACAAGAAATTTTGATATAATATTAGATAGTAAGGCCTATCATCAAACGAAGCGAAAACAATCTCCAATGTGGTCAACCTTGAAATGCACGCATTTGGCATGTATAAAAAAGTCACATGTGCAACTTCACCCCTCCCCATGCAAGGAAGAACATGCCCTCTCGTATTCCGGCGTTGTCCGATTACTTCAGTCTACGTCTAGCCCTGGTCATCTCCGTTATCCTGCCCCTGGCCCTGGCCATGGGCCTGACCGGTTACCTGCTCCTGCAGCTCTTGGAGCGAAATATCGAGCACCGGATGCAAAAGGATCTGGAACTGGTGGCCAGGGCGCTTCAGTTGCCCCTGAGTCACTCCATGGAACTGGACCGCAAAGGCAGCGTGCTGCGGGCGGTGGAATCCGCCTTTTCCATCGGCAGGGTCTACAGTGCGTATGTGTATGATCGGCAGGGGCGCCTGATCGCCTCGGCCGGGCGAAGTGAACCAACACCGGAGCAGGACCGGCTGACCGAGCTGGCCGCGGACGGCGAACAGCGAGGGGAGTACGGGCACGTGGCCGGACGAGAGGTTTTCTCGTACTTTGTCCCGCTGAGCGACTCCGGCGGCAAGGTCAACGGCCTGCTTCAACTGACCCGGCGAAAAAGCGACATCCAGGAGGATGTCCAGGCTCTTCGCACCCGTGTCGCGTTGGGGTTGGGCTTGGGGCTGCTGGCCATGTCCGGGCTCGTTCTCTTCGGGCATCATCGCGCCCTGGGCCGTCACCTCTCCAGCCTGGGAAAAAGCATCTCCAGGGTGACCCAGGGGGATCAAGGCCATCGGTTCCGGGCCCACGGACCGCGGGAAATCGTGACCATCGGTCGACAATTCAATCGGATGCTGGATACCATTGAAGAAGCCAAGGCCGAGCTCCAAGAACGTCGCATCAGACAGGTCCAACTGCAGGCCCAATTGCGTCAGGCCGAAAAACTGGCCGCCATCGGGCAGCTGGCCGCCGGAGTGGCCCATGAACTGGGTACGCCCCTGAGCGTTGTCAGCGGCAAGGCGCAGCGCGCCCTGCGCAAGGCCGGACTGAACGCCGGGATCATGGAGACGCTTCGCGACATTCGCCTGGAAGTGGACCGCATGGAACACATCATCCGCCAACTTCTGGACTTCAGTCGCGGCAACGAGTTGCGCAAAAAGCCGACCAGTTTAGTCCAACTGATCCGCTCAGCCCTGTCCGCGGCAAGTGAAGAAGCCGACAAACACCAGGTCCACCTGGAAACATCCTTTCCCCTGAACGAGGCAGAGGAAACGCTCCAGATCAACCTGGACGGGGTGCGCATGGAACAGGCCCTGGTCAACCTGATCCGCAACGCGGTTCAGTCCGCCACCGGAGGACGAGTCGTCGTTTCCTGGGGCAGGGAAGGCAACCAGGCGTGGATGCAGGTGGACGACGACGGTCCAGGCATTCCCAAGGAAATAGAATCCAAGCTGCTTGAACCGTTCTTCACGACCAAAAGCGTGGGCCGCGGAACCGGGCTGGGCTTGGCCGTGGTCCATGGTATTCTTCGGGATCATGGCGGAGGCATTGATTTTGGCAAAAGCCCACTGGGCGGAGCGTTGTTTCGCATCTGGCTGCCCGTTGACCACCAGCCCACAACCCAAGGGGAAAAGGAGAGATGAGCATGGCTCCACGCCAAACAGAGCAGGATATCAGCGGCAGCAAGGTGCTGGTCGTGGAGGATGACCAGTCTTTCGGACAGCTCCTGAGCCAGGAACTGGACGACCATGATCTGACCGCCCGTTGGGTGGACAATGCCGAAAAGGCTCTGGCCGTGATCCAGCAATGGCGACCGGAGTTGGTGGTCAGTGATCTGCGATTGCCGGGGATGGACGGTCTGGAACTGTTGCAACGGGTCAGGAGTGAAGAGATGGAAAACGCACCGGGCTTTCTCTTGATCACGGCCTTTGGAAGCATTTCCAAGGCCGTGGAGGCGCTCAAGGCCGGGGCCGAGGACTTCCTGACCAAACCGCTGGACCTGGACCACTTCATTCTGACAGCGGTTCGCGTATTGAAAAACAGGGCGTTGCGCCAGGAGGTCCAACGCATCCGGGAATATTTGAGTCAGGACGACTTTCACGGCATGGTCGGCCAAAGCCCGGCCATGCGGGGTCTGTTCGGGCAGATCGGCCGCGTGTCCCAGGCCGATGGGCCGGTGCTGATCCTGGGCGAGTCGGGAACGGGCAAGGAATTGGTGGCCAGGGCGGTCCATGCGGCCAGCCCGCGGAAAGGGGCATTTCAGGCCGTAAACTGCGCCGGCATCCCTGAACAGTTGCTGGAAAGCGAATTTTTCGGCCACAAGGCCGGCGCCTTCACCGGCGCGGGCAAGGCACGGCGGGGGTTGTTCGCCGAAGCCGAGGGCGGCACCCTGTTTTTGGACGAAATATCCGAGATGCCTCTTTTCCTGCAAGCCAAACTGCTGCGTATCCTCCAGGACGGCAAAATCCGTCCCGTGGGAGCGGACAAGGAGGAGCAGGTCGACGTGCGCACCGTGGCCGCCACCCACCGCGACCTGGAGCAGGAGGTCGAAGCCGGAAGGTTTCGCGAAGACCTGTTTTTTCGTCTGGAGACATTCACCCTCAGACTCCCGCCTTTGCGGGAACGCGGTGACGATCTGGAACTGCTGGCCGGTCGCTTCCTGCGTCGATTCAGCATTCAGATGGACAAGAACATCCAAGGCTTTGACCCAAAAACCCTGGATGTTCTTAAAAATTATTTTTTTCCGGGCAACGTGCGCGAACTGCGAAACGCCCTGGAACGAGCCGTGACCTTTTGCGACGGGACCACTATTCTGCCCACGCACCTTCCCAGCCGGATCAGGGACAGCGGTGGCCAGTCGGCCCTGCAATCGGCTCCATTATTGACGGCCATGGCCGCGGACGGCGAACACCTGCCCACCCTGGCCCAGGCCGAACACCACTTCATTCGTCACGTCCTGGACGCAGTACACGGCAACAAACGTCGCGCCGCCGCCATCCTGGACATCCACCGCCGCACGCTCTACCGCAAGCTCGAACAGGGCTGACCGGGCGATGCTGCCTTGTACCGAACCGTTCCTCGGCGTCAAAGCGCAAGGTCGCTCGTCCCCATGTTGCCACACCCATGTTGCCACACCCATGTTGCCGCACGCTTGCCGCACGCTTGCCGAATGAGTAGAAAAAGAATATTTTGTACTCATGGGCAAGTTTGAATTCGATGACGACAAAAGCAAGGCTAACCTGGAAAAGCACGGAATCGACT
>SKYX01000082.1 GCA_007127655.1 Desulfonatronum sp. | reverse complement strand
TGTGCGCCGGGGTGATCTTCACCACCGCCATGTCCAACCTGACCGTCTCCATCCTGCGCAACTACATTCCCAAGCGCATCCGGATGATGGTCCAGGTGCTGATCATCGCCAGCTTCGTGATGATGGTGGACATCATGATCCGAGCCGGGGCCCCGGACATTCACCGCTTCATCGGCCCCTACGTGGGGCTGATCATCACCAACTGCATCATCATGGGCCGGGCCGAGGCCTTTGCCAGCCAGAACCGTCCCTGGCCCTCGCTCCTGGACGGCTTGGCCACCGGCCTGGGCTACTCCTTCGTGCTCATCGCCATCGCCCTGATCCGCGAACCCTTCGGCTTCGGAACCATCCTCGGCTTCCCCCTCCCGGCCAGGGACCTCTGGTGGCACTCCTGGACCATCATGATTATGCCCCCTGGCGCCTTCTTCACCCTGGGCCTGCTCACCTGGTGGGCCAGAGCCAAGACGGATCCCACCCTCAAGGGATAATATGGTTCGTTTCCGGCAACGCTTTACGAGCACCTTCGCCCATGCCTCTGCCTCAAGCCTTCCTTCTTCACACCGCCGACACCCATCCAGGCGGCCCGTTGCACGGGATAAATGATTACTTTTCCGTGAGCCGAATCACCTCGACCACGGAATCCAGCTTGCTGATCGTCTCAATGACCCCGTAAAGCTGGGCTGAATCGCGCACTTCAACCTGGAACAGCATTTCCGTCTTGCCGTCCGGCCTGGAATGGAAGGAGCCGGAGTCGATGTTCACGCCTTCGCCGGCCATAAGCGTGCTGATCTCGCCCAGGACTCCGGGGACGTTCTTGCAGATGATCCGGATCTTGGCCGGGAATGGTTTGCTCTGATCCCCTTCCCAGTATACGTCCAGCATCCGCTCCGGCTCCAGGTGACCCACGTTGGGGCAGTCCATCGTATGCACGATGGCCCCCCGGCCCCGACTGATGAAGCCCACGATGGGGTCGCCGGGCAGCGGGTTGCAGCACTTGGCGAACTGGACCAGGATGTCATCGACGCCCTTGATGCTGATGCCCTTGGACTTGGTCGACTTGGCCGCTTCCGCCCGCGGAGCGGGACGCTCCTCTGTTTCGACCGTTTTCTGCTCCGTGGGCAGCATCCGGTTGAGCACCTGTCTGGGTGTGAGCCGGGCATACCCCACAGCCGTCAAGAGGTCTTCCGGGGTCTTGAAGGAAAGCTCCTCCACGACCTTGTCGAACCGGCCGTCCTTCATGGCCTTGGCCATGTTCACGCCGACCTTGCGGCCTTCCTTCTCCAGTATCTCGCGGGCAAAAGCGATGCTGCGGTCCCGTTCCTCGGTGCGCACCCAATGCTTGATCCGGGCCTTGGCCTTGGCGGTCTTGACGAATTTCAACCAGTCCTTGCTGGGATGGCGTCCGGAATCGGTAATGATTTCAACGGTATCGCCGTTGTGCAGCGGGGTGGACAAAGGGACCAGCCGTCCGTTGACCCGGGCCCCGGTACAGTGATTGCCTACCTCGGTATGCACCAGATAGGCAAAATCCACCGGCGTAGCCCCTTCCGGAAGCTCCTTCACGTCGCCCCGGGGCGTGAACACGTAGACCTCGTCCTGGAACAGGTCGATACGCAAGGAAGCCATGAACTCTCGCGGATTTTCCAGATCCTGCTGCCAGTCCAGGATCTGGCGCAGCCAGGAAAAACGATCCGCGTCCTTGTCCTTGCCTTTCCCCCCCTCCTTGTACTGCCAATGCGCGGCGACCCCGTACTCGGCCAGCCGGTTCATGTCCTCGGTACGGATCTGGATCTCGATTCGCTCTCCATCCGGCCCGAACACCGTGGTGTGCAGGCTCTGGTACATGTTCTTCTTGGGCATGGAGATATAGTCCTTGAACCGCCCGGGTACGGGCTTCCACAAGGAGTGGACCAGCCCCAGCACGGCATAGCAGTCCTTGATGGAGCCGACGATGGTCCGAAACGCGATCAGGTCGTAAACCTGGTCCAGGTTCAGCCCTTGCTGCAGCATTTTATGGTAGATGCTGTAAATGTGCTTGATTCGCCCCCTGACCCGCCCGGAAATCTTGTTGGTCGTAAGCAACTCGTCGATCATGGAGATGACCTTGCCGATGTACTCCTGACCGACGCTTTGATGCTGCTGGACGCCGCTGGCTATTTGTTGGTATATGTCTGGCTTCAGATAGCGCAGGCTCAAATCTTCCAACTGGACCTTGACCCGATAGAGCCCGAGCCGGTTGGCCAGCGGGGCGTAAATATCCAACGTCTCCTTGGCGATCAGGCGCTGCTTGATGTTTTTCTGAAACTCCAGGGTGCGCATGTTGTGCAGGCGATCCGCCAGCTTGACCATCAGCACCCGGATGTCGTCGGCCATGGCCAGGATCATCTTGCGGATATTCTCGGCCTGGGCCTCCTCCTTGGAGTGAAAGCTCATCTTGCTGATCTTGGTGGTCCCGGCGACGATCTTGGCCACGTCATTGCCGAATTCCGCGGCAACCTCCTTGATGGTGACTTTGGTGTCCTCCACGGTGTCGTGGAGCAGGCCGGCGGCGATGGACGCCTTGTCCAGCTTCATTTCAGCCAGGGAATTGGCCACTTCCAGGGGATGGAAAAGATACGGTTCGCCGGAGAGCCGGGTCTGCCCGGCATGGGCCGCGGCGGAAAAGACATAGGCTTTTTGGATCAGGTTCATGTCTTCCGTGGACATGTACCCGGAGACTTTATCCAGAATTTCGTGAATACGGATCATTATTGATTGCCTGCACAGGAAAACGACATAGAATATTCTACTGCCTTGTTCCGAATGGATGATTCGTTAAAATAATTGAGCGGCCTCCCGCTCGTTCAGCGTTGCGACGCTGTATCCCCATGCACACTGGGAGGGAATTCTCTCGCCGCCCTTGCGACATTCCCTCATTTTGATTAAATGGACCAACCCTGATCAAATCGTCGTTCAATGACTGAGGATCTTGATCAATTATTCAAGTATGATCATGAAGGAGCTTGGATCTCATATGGTTAAAGGTGAAGAAGCCGAGGTGCTGCAAGCCGCGAAACGGTTTATCCAGGAAAATGTCCCTGAGTACATTGCCTCCGGCGCGCAAGCGCTGATAGCGGCGGAAGGGGACTACAAGGTTTCCTTGAAAAAAATCGACGACCACTGGGACGTCTCCGGTCAGTTCCAGACAGACGATTTCCAGGTCTACAACGCGGAACTGGGCATCAACCTCAACGACCCCAACGCCAGTTTCTTCTGCAACTGCCCAGACTCGTTTTCCGGCGTTTGTCGGCATGTGGCCGCCACTGCCCTGCATCTTGTAGCCTCTTTGCAAAGCGACAATCAAGAGGACATGCCCAAGCCCCGGACCGAGTGGCGCAAGACGTTTCGCCAGTTTTTCGCCATGGAGGTGGACCCGGAACCGGGCAAGCAGTACTTCATCATGCGCTTCTATCCGGAACCCAAGCGCTTGCAGGTGGCCTTTTTCCGGGCCAGACAAAACAAGTCCGGCATCTCTCAGGTCACGGTCCCGGTCACCCTGGAACAGTTGATCCGCAACCCGGAATGGTCCGAACTCTCTCCAGAGCTGCCACAAATTGCGGAACGCATCGGACAGCACCTGGAATACTTCGGCCACCGAGTCGACATTCCCCAAGGCCTGCTGACCTGGTTTCTCTGGGGGGTTAAAAACGAATACTACCTGCGCTGGGAGGACACGGACCAGCCGGTACGCGTGGAAAGCAAGACTCTGCGCCTGCAAGTCCGCCCCCAACTTTCCGAGGACGGCCTGAACTTCGACCTCCTGCTGGGCCGGGAAGGAAAAATTCCGTTTTCCATCACCGGTCAGGAACTTTATTTTTACGGTCAGTTTCCCCTCTGGGTTTGCTGGCGGCAGCAGTTTTTGCCCGTCCAGACCGGCCTGGACCCGCGACTGGTTCAAGATCTCGTGGAACAGCAGCCCATCGTCCCGCATGGGGACATCGCCGAATTCCTGGACCGGGTCTGGACCAAGATACCCTCCTCGGACCTCATCGGTCAGGAAGACTTTCTGGAACGGATGCAACCGATCTTCGTCCCGGCCACCCACGACCCGAAGCTCTTCCTGGACGAAGAAGGCAGCTTCCTGACCTTGCAAATCCAGAACACCTACATGACGGAGCACGGTGAAATCACCCTGGACGCCCCGAACCCGGATCTGCAGACCGGAAGCTACCAGCACGGAGGCAAGGCTTACCTCATGCGCCGGGACCAGGAAAAGGAAGCTGCGCTGATCAGCAAGCTGAGTTCCTTGAATTTTCAGGCCCGCAGTCCGGATATCTGGTTTCTGGAGCCGGAGGAGGCCATCACTTTCCTTCTAGACGCCTATCCAGGGATGGTCCAGGAATACCGGATGTTCGGGGAACAGAGCCTGAGCCGCTACAAGGTTCGACTGGCCGATCCGGAGGTGGTCGCCATTCTGGAAACCCAGGACGACAAGGCCGAGGACAAGTGGTTCAACCTGGACATCTCCGTGGATTACGACGGCGAACGGGTGCCCATCGAGAAAATCTGGAAGGCCTGGACCCAGGGAAAGCGCTATGTCCAGCTCAAGGACGGCTCCTACACCCGCCTGCCCGAGTCCTGGCTGAAGACCCTGGGCCACCGCCTGGAAACCCTGGGCATCGATCCGGACAAGCCGCTCAAACGCAAATTCAAGCAGTTCGAAGCACCGATCCTGGACAAAATCCTGGAAGACCTTCCGGGCGCATCCACGGACGATTTCTGGCAGGACTTGCGGATGAAGATCCACGATTTCGAATCCGTGGAACAGATCGAGGCCCCTTTGGAGCTGCAGGCCGACCTGCGGCCCTACCAGCTCCAAGGATTGAGCTACCTGAACTTTCTGCGCAAGTACGGCTTCGGCGGAATCCTGGCCGACGAGATGGGGCTGGGCAAGACCGTGCAGACTCTGGCCTTTATCCAGCACATGATCACCAATAAGCACGACGGCCCGAACCTGATCGTCGTGCCCACTTCCGTGCTGCCCAACTGGGACCGGGAGGCCCAGAAATTCCTGCCCAACCTGAGTCGGCTCCTGATCTACGGCATCAACCGGGAACCCTTGTTCAAACAGATCCCGGAATCCGACCTGGTCATCACCACCTACGCCCTGCTGCGCCGGGATATGGACGAGTTGATGAAGCACGAATTCAACAGCGTCATCCTGGACGAAGCCCAGAACATCAAAAACCCGAACACCATCACTGCCAGGTCGGTGCGCCGGCTCAACGCCCGGTTCCGACTCTGTCTTTCCGGCACGCCCATCGAGAACAACCTGCTGGAACTATGGTCCCTGTTCGAATTCCTGATGCCCGGATTTCTGGGATCCCAGCATGCCTTTCACAGCGGGTTCGTCCGGCCGATCAAGGACGGGGACGAAGAGTCCCTGGAACAGCTCAGGCTGCGGGTCAAACCGTTCATCCTGCGCCGCAAGAAGGCCGACGTGGCCAAGGACCTGCCGCCCAAGGTGGAAAACGTCTACTACTGCGCCCTGGAAGACGAACAAATGGAACTGTACGCGGCCGTGGCCAAGAAGCTCAAGGATCAAGTGCTCAAGAACATCGACGAACAGGGCATGGCCAAGAGCCAGATGTCCATCCTGGACGCTCTGCTCAAACTGCGCCAGATCTGCTGCCACCCGCGGCTACTGCGTCTGGACATGCCCGGGGTGAGCACGAATATCAGCTCCGGCAAGTTCGAAGCCTTCAAGGATCTGACTACCGGCATCGTGGAGGACGGCCACAAGGTGCTGGTCTTTTCCCAGTTCGTGCAAATGCTGCACATCATTCGCGGCTGGCTGCAGACCACGAACATTCCGTTCACCTACCTGGACGGCTCCAGTAAGGACCGCTTCGAGCAGGTGGACAAGTTCAACAACGACGAATCCATCCGCCTGTTCCTGATCTCCCTCAAGGCCGGTGGAACCGGCCTGAACCTGACCGCGGCGGATTACGTCATCCACTACGACCCATGGTGGAACCCGGCCGTGGAAAGCCAAGCCATCGACCGTACCCACCGCATCGGCCAGACCAAGCAGGTCTTTGCCTACAAGATGATCTGCGAGAACACGGTGGAGGAAAAGATCCTCAAACTGCAGGACCAGAAACGCAACGTGGCCGAATCCATCATCCCCGGCCAGGACGTCTGGAAGAACATCACCCGCAATGATCTGGAAATGCTGCTGGACGTGTAGATGTGGGGGCAAAACGCATTGCCGCGACCAGCTCGCGGCAATGCGCCTCCAGCCGGGGCAGAATAATTTCCAGTTCGGCGCGGGAGAACAGGCCCAGCAACGGCTCGTGTCCTTCCCAAAGTTCCTCGGCGGAAAACGACGGCAGCAGTTCGGCCAGGCCGCGCAACGGTCCCGCGTTCGCTCCACGTTCCCCCACCGCGGCATAAAACCCGCACAGCGCGGCCTGCATCAGTTTCTGATCCAGCCAGGCCCACTCCCCGACGCCCTCCACCCGGTCCAGGCGCATCCGCAGGGCAAAATCCAGCACGAAGGCCAGCAGGGCCGACAGCGGATTGTCCGTCTCAATCAACGGACCATACTCACGGATCGTTGTCAGCCGGACCTGCACGCCGTTATCATCCCAGCGGACGATGAAATCGCCGGCGGCGTGGCTCCAGGGATGCACACAGGCTCCGGTGGCCGGGACGAGACACAGGGTTAGAATCCGACCGGCCTGGAAAAACACCTCACGGGCCTGCTCGGGGTCCAGCCGCCGGATTCCCTGGTCATGATCCCAGAGCGAAAAACCACCGTCCACGGCGACATGAAACTCGTGAAACCCCGAAAACCAGGGAACGACCAGGAAATTCACGACCTCGTCGTCTCGAAAGGCCAGGGGACGAGGAAGAAAAGCCTCGCTCAAGGATTGCCCCAGACTGTCCAAAACCAAAGCCTCCCGGTGCAAAGCTTCCCGCCCTCGCGGTGAAATCGCGGTCAGCACCGCGAACCTGGGCCTGAAGTCGTCCCCGGTGTCGATATCCCAAACCAGTTCCAGGCTCGCGGGATGGTACAACGCGCCATGCTTTTCCGCGCGGATCACCATCTTGTCCGGCGGGGTCGAACGATCCAGGCTCCCGGCCAACAACCGCGGTACGGCCCGGTCGTCGCGGGCAAGCATCCGGGCGATGGCCGCGAAATAGTCGCCGTAGGTCGTGCCCTGGTCGCATCCATCCAGAACGACGTTCATCGTTTCCGGGGTCACGGGCAGATCGCCTCCTGGAGAGGCCACGAGGCAGATGATTTCCGGCAAGTCCAGAATGTTCATGCTTTGCCCTCTGTTTCGACTTCAGCCCGGACCTTCGGCAAGGCCTGGGGATATTCGCGCTGGATGAAGTCCAGCAGTTTCTCCCGGACATGGCAGCGCAGATCCCAGGCCGTACCGGCATCCTCGGCGCTCATCAGGGCGCGCAGTTCCACTGTGCGCTCCCTGGCGTCCGTGACCTGCAATCCGGCCACCCGTCCGTCCCAGCCCGGACTGTCTTCCAGAATCCGCTGCAGCTCCCGTCGCACCTCTTGCACCGGCACGGTGTAATCCACATACAGAAACACCGTGCCCAGGATGTCCGCGGAAACTCGGGTCCAGTTCTGGAAGGGCTGCTCCATGAAGTAGGTAATGGGCACGATCAACCGGCGCTGGTCCCAAAT
This sequence comes from Desulfonatronum sp., assembly GCA_007127655.1. Lineage (GTDB taxonomy): Bacteria > Desulfobacterota > Desulfovibrionia > Desulfovibrionales > Desulfonatronaceae > Desulfonatronum. The sequence goes on along the minus strand of SKYX01000082.1, from coordinate 783 downwards.
CCGGACCACCACGTAGGTCAGGGTGATTTCCTCGATCCGGCCCCACTCCCCTTCCACGATGACCACGTCGTCCAGCCTGATGGGTTGGGTCAGGGCCACCTGGATTCCGGCGAACAGGGTGGCGATGCTGCGCTGGGCCGCGAAACCGGCGATGATGCCGATTACCCCGGCCGATGCCAGCAGGCTGACCCCGATCTGACGAACGTTTTCCAGGGTCATCAGCATGGAGGACACAGCGATCACGGAAATGACGAAAATCAGGATCCGTCGCAAAATCCCCAGTTGGGTGTGCACCTTGCGGGCTTTCAGATTGTCCCGTGTGTTGACCTGAAACCGACGCAGCACCAATTCCTGAAGCAAGGCAGTGAAGCGGATCAGGGACCAGGCCACGGTCAGGATGAAGGCCATGCTCAGGACGTGACGAAAGGTCTCCAGCAGTTCCTCCGGCATGACCAGAGTCGGCGCGACCACCATCAGGACCAGCAGCGGAAAGAGCAGCCGGGAAGGCGCGGCCATGTGCCGGGGAATCAGGGCCAGCACCCTGTCCGACTGATCCGGTGCGGCCCGGCGCAAGACGTGAAAAAGCACTGCGTGCAGCGCCAACCCGATAATCAGGGCCGCCGTGATCACGGCCACAGACGTCCCCAGCCCCCACCAGTCGATTTCCAAAAATTCATTCGCCAGTTCGTGAAGTTCCTGCATGTATTCCCCGTGATGGTTCAAAAACTGTCTCCACTTGAAAAAGTAATAACCGCCCGCTTCGCTCAGGGCGCGAAGGTCGCG
>SKYX01000385.1 GCA_007127655.1 Desulfonatronum sp. | reverse complement strand
TGGGTCCGGTCTGGGTTGGCGGTGTCACTCACACGGCTTAAACTGTTTGTCCATTTTTCAAGACAAAGCTGAATTCGTCCATTAGGATGGACAAATATTGTAAGGACTCTGCCCACCGAAGAAGCCAGACTGTCCCCGACGTGCCGGATGCGGCTGTCGCTTCATCCCGAGGCACTGTCGGCGTTCAAGGCGCAATGACTCCTGTCAATCCAGGTCTTTGTGCGCAGTTACTTGACCATATTCTCTCAAATCAAAATATTAACATGCACTTATATACTTGTTTATCGTTGAGGCTCCGATGATCGACCCCATTTGCATTCCACGAGAACAACTTGCTGACGCGGCCTTTCTGGCCAAGTCTCTGTCCGACGCCAACCGGCTGCGGATTTTGTGTCATCTGGGTCGGGGCGAGCAGTCCGTGAACCAGATCGCCGAGGCCCTGGACCTTTCCCAACCCCTGGTCTCGCATCACCTCAAGGAACTCAAGCGGGCCCTGCTGGTTCAGGTGGAACGGCGCGGGCCGTTCATCTTCTATACCCTGACTTCCAGCGAGATCCTCTCCATCCTGCGGACCATGAGCGACCTGGCCCAGGGACTGCTTGCCGAGAAGAAATCCATTTGACTACGGAGAACAAGCGACCATGAACGATTTTCTCGACATCCTGCGCACCATGCCTCCTGAGGAGGCGGCCCGGGGAGTGGCCGACGCGGCCTCGGAGGTCTTTCTCCTGTTTTCCGACGAGTAGAGGCTGACAATCATCGTCGGCATGACCTGGGGGCAAGGCACGGAACAAGGGGAAGACAAGGTCAGCAGCATGGTCCATCTCTGACTGGCAGAATGCCTGGACGAAGGTGTCGATCCAACCACGATGTGTCAAAGCCTCGTGGACAAGGTGGCCCGCTCCAAACAGTTGATGGCCATTGCCCACCCCGAAATCCTGATCCTGTTCGAGAACTGGCTGGAGGAGCTGGAAGACGAAGTGCTGCGTTTGGTTCTCTCCGGCTCACGGGAACCCGTGCAGGTGGCCGAGGCCGAGGGCCTGTCCCGCTCCGGGGCCGACTTCGTGCTGGCCAAGCTCCGGCACGAAGGCCGGATCAAATAGGCCGCATTCCAACCCCAAAGGGGGGCCGTCATGTCGAAGCGCATCGTACTTGGACTGCTTCTTTTCGTTATCGCCGCCGGAAGCGCCCGGACCTGCGGCTGGTGGACTTTCTGGAGCCCGAGGCTTTTGCCCGGCGCATGGATCAACTGACACCGCCACCTGGAGCTCTCGGAGCTGAAAACGGAGCAACTGCTCAAAAATTGGACGGGCATTGCCTGAAAGCCCCACTACCCCTGATTTCGCCTCAAATCCTGGCCGTGGCCAGAAACACGGTGCGCAGGGTGGTGCGCGGTGGAGAGGAGGTGGGCGGGGTCATGCGGGCTCCGTGGTCCGAGGAAAGAGAAACTCACTGATAAGCCGAAAATCTTCGCGCCGGCCTTGATCTGGATCAATTTTTGGCGGTCACCCCTTTTTGCTCTTCAACGTTACACAATTTGACGCAGATCAAGGCGCGGAATATTTCCGCGTGCCAGAGTCGGGACAAACTCGTGGGACGGCCCGTCTTTGATGACGGGCCGGAGGCTTGAGGGAGTTTGTGCCAAATCTTCGCTACGAATCCGGCGTGTTGACGGATTTCCAGGAACATGGTTCAGACTGAAAGATAAATACGGATTTGGTGAGAACAAAAAAGCCCTGCTGCCGCGGTGCAGTCAAGTTGACATAGTTGGCCAAGGCGAGCAGATTAACGTAATGATTACACCATCCAAAATGACACACTCCTTTTTGGGATGGAAGTGTTGAGGAAAGCCAATCCCCTGCCTTTGCCTGCAAACATCTCCTCGTCTCAACGCCCCAGGAGGGCCGCATGGCTACGAAGAAAGCCCCAGAGAATCCTCGGCCGCAAGAGGATTTTCTCGATGCCCAAGACATTCTGAAGAATGCACCCATCGGCATTTTCACCTCCACTCCGGAGGGAAGATACCTCAGCGTCAATTCGGCTCTGGTCAGGATGCGTGGCTACTCCTCGCCTGAGGAAATGATCGCTGCGATCACGGACATCGCCACGCAGGTTTATGTTGATCCGAAAGACCGGGAGCAATTCATTTTGCTTTTAGAGGAACAGGGCGAGGTGACCAACCATGAGTGCCGGTTCCGCCGCAATGACGGGACGATCCTTTGGGTGTCCAGGAATGCCCGTGTCGTCAAGGATAAGGACGGGCTGATCGTTGCCTATCAGGGGTTCACTACGGATATAACTGAGCGTAGGCAGGCCGAATGTGAAAAGGAGGAAACGGACAAGCGTTTCCGGCTGATGTTCACAAACGCGCCCATGCCCTATCAGTCTCTGGATGAGCAAGGAAACTTTCTGGATGTCAACCAAACATTTCTTGACGCTCTGGGTTACTCAAGGGACGAACTGATCGGCAAAAACTTTGGAGATATTCTGCATCCTGACTGGAGGGGACATTTCAAGGATAATTTCCCCAGATTCAAGGCCGTGGGCGAAATCCTGGGTGTTGAGTTCGAGATGGTCAAGAAGGATGGGACGACAATTCTTGTGTTTTTCAACGGCAAAATCCAGCGCGACGACCAGGGCCGATTTCTGAGAACGCATTGTATTTTCCAGGATGTCACCGAGCAGAAACGAACCGAAGAATACCTGCAACAGGTTCTGGATGCCACCAATGACGGTATCTGGGATTATGATCTCGTCACCGGCAGGTTTGCATATTCCGAACGCTTCGCGCGAATGCTTGGCTATGCGTCAGCTGAAATCCAGGATTTCGGATGCTTTTGCGAAGACAACATCCACCCGGAAGATACGGATACGTTTCGGGAAGCATTTGAGGGCTATGTTGCCGGTCGCCTGCCGACGTATGCAATCGAATTGCGCTTGAAAACAAAACAAGGCGGCTACAAGTGGATTTACACCAGGGGCCGGGCCTTGCAACGCGATGCCTTGGGCAAGGCTTTGAGGGTTGTCGGTGCGCACACCGATATTTCCGGCCTCAAGCAAACTGAAGAAGCGTTGCGCAGAAGCGAAAATCTGCTCAGGAATGTTTTTGAAATACTGCCCATTGGCTTGTGGATCGCGGACAAGAACGGGACGCTTCTGCGGGGCAACCCGGCGGGAGTGGCCATCTGGGGGATGGAACCAAAAGTCGATCAGAGTGAATATGGTGTTTTCAAGGCCAGGCGTCTGCCTACTGGTGAGGAAATCGCCCCTGGTGATTGGGCCTTGGCGCACACCGTGAACAGGGGGGTGACCATTGTTGACGAACTCCTGGAAATCGACGCTTTTGACGGCAAGAAGAAAATAATCCTCAATTATACCGCACCGGTGTTGAATGAAGAAGGCAAGATTGAGGCGGCCATTGTCGTCAACCGGGATATCACCACACGGTACAAGGCTGAAGAGGAGTTGCGAAAAAGCGAGGAGCGATTCAGGTCCCTTTTTGAAAACTCGCCCACGGCGTATCAATCTTTAGACGAGGTAGGCCGGTTTATTGATGTCAACAAGAGACTCTGCGAATTGCTCGGCTACTCTTCCGACGAACTCCTGAGGAAGAACTTCAGCGAACTATGGTCTGAACGGACCAGGCATTTCTTTCTTGAAACATTCGAAAATTTTAAACTTTGTGGACGCGGGACCGGAGAGATGGAACTCGTGCACAAGGACGGTTCCATAAAGTTTTTCCTGCTCGAAGGCAGAGTGCAGCATGACGTATATGGAAAATTTGTTAGAACCCATTGCATCCTGACCGATATTTCAGAACGTAAGCAAGCAGAACAGGACTTGTTCCTGGCCAAGGAGCAAGCCGAGGCCGCGAACAGGGCCAAGAGCGAATTCCTGGCCAACATGAGCCACGAACTGCGTACCCCCTTCAACGGGATTATGGGCATACTCCAGCTCTTGCAAACCACGCCTCTGAACGCGGAGCAAAAGCGGTTCATTGATATGGGGTTGAAATCAGCGAATCGTTTCATCCGGCTGCTCACGGACATTCTGGATATCTCACGCATCGAGGCAGGTAAGTTGGAAATCTTTCCGGAACCATTCAACCCACGGGAACTTCACGATTCGATTGCCGATCTCTTCATTATCGCAGCCCGCGAAAAAGGCATTTTGTTGGAATTTTCCCTCGATCCGCTCATTCCGGAGCAACTCATGGGAGACGCAGCCAGGATACGCCAAATTCTGTTCAACCTTGTGGGCAATGCCTTGAAATTCACGAACAAAGGCAGCATTAAGGTGGAAATGGCGCCCTTATCCAGACAAAAAACAAACGAATGCCGCATCCTCTTTTCCGTCACCGATACCGGCGTGGGTATCCCTGACGACAAACTCAAGATCCTGTTCCAGCCTTTTGTGCAGGTGGAAGGTTCCTACACGCGCAGCTACCAGGGGGCCGGCCTCGGCTTGGCCATAGTCAAGCGCCTGGTGGACCTGATGGACGGGAATATGTCCGTGGTCAGCACCGTGGATAAAGGGACCACCGTGTATGTGGTTCTGTCTCTTAAGCTGCCTGCCGGGGAGAGCATTCCAGATCAGCAAGGGACGGCCCGGCTGGCTGAACCTCGGCAGAGCATGCGCATCCTGCTGGCCGAGGACGAGCCGTCCAATGCCGCACCTACCATGAAACTCCTGGAAAAAGCCGGACATGACGTGACCCTGGCCGAGGACGGCAAGCAGGTTCTTGATCTGCTCGCGGTCCAGGACTTCGACGTCATCCTGATGGACATTCAAATGCCGGTGCTGGATGGGGTGGAGGCGACGCGGCGCATTCGCGCCATGGAGGTTCGCGGTTCACGGTTCAGCGGTTCAACGGTTGAAGAAACGGCGGTTGACGGTGTTGATGTTGGGGCGCAACGCGGTGCGCCCGACGGCGTCGCGCCAAATGCAACCCAACCCCTCGCTACCCCGGCCCCAACCGTGAACCGTGAACCGCTGAACCGTGAACCCCGAATTCCAATCATCGCCCTGACCGCCTACGCCATGGCCGGGGACCGGGAGATATTTCTGGAGGCCGGCATGGACGACTATCTGGCAAAGCCGGTGCGCATGGAGGACTTGGCGAAGGCGCTGAGGCTGGTTGTCAAGACAACATAACAAACGACAATTCTGCTCAGCCGGGCGCAGCGCAAGGCGTGGACTTGTCATAGAATTGCAGGAGATCGCATGAGCATAAACACCCGCTTGGCGGCGACGATTGGAGGAGTCATTCTTGTCGCCGCCTTGATCACGATTCTCTTTGTGAATGCCAGAATGAAAGAGCATGCCTTGCGGGAAGCCCAGGACAAGGCCCAGGTGATTCTGGATTCCAGGCTAGCCGTGCATACCTACTTCTCGCATCAACTCAAGCCGACCTTGTTTGACTTCGCCGCGGCAAACGCACCTGAACTGGGCGAGCAATTCGAGGCGGTGTGGATGTCCTCAACATATGCCGTGCGCGAAATGGAAAAATATTTCAAATCCTTGCACGATATTTCTTATTATTACAAGGAGGCGGCGATCGACGCTCGTCACCCGGACAACGAAGCCGACGCCCTGGAGCGGGAGTTTATTGAAAGGCTGAACCAGGACGAGGACCTGCATGTTCTGTCCGAAACCCGGATATTCGAGGGTGAACCCTACTTCACCGTTCTGCAACGCGGCGAGACCATGGAGGCAACATGCCTCCGTTGCCACTCCGAACCGGAGTCCGCCCCACAGGGCCTCGTGGAAGCCTACGGCTCAGAGCGCAGCTTTAACCGGACGGAGGGTGAGGTCGTCTCTGCCGTATCCATCCGGATTCCCCTTGATGCGGCGTACACATCCGTCAATCAGCTCACCCTGCAGTTAGCCATTGCGTTCGGGACCGTACTCGTGGGCCTTTTCTGCGTGACCGTGATCCTGAACAAACGCTGGATATTCGATCCGTTGGGGTATCTTCGCGACAAGGCCCAGGCCATTGCCACGGACCCCGCGCATCTGGGAGAACAGATCACACCGCCAAAAGGCACGGAACTGGTCGATCTCGCCAACACGTTCAACAGCATGTCCAAAGCTCTCCAAATTGAACGAAACGAACTTGAAGATCGTGTTCGCCGACGGACGACGGAACTTGAAACGTCCAACGCCAAGCTGCGAAGAGAAATGGTTGAACGCGAACAGGCCGAGGAGATGATCAGGCAGGTCAACCAGCAGTTGCGGAAATCCAATGAGGACAAAGACAGACTTTTTTCCATTATCGCCCATGACCTGAAATCCCCCTTGTCCGGCTTGATGACTTCAACTCAGTTGCTTTCCGAAGACATCAAGCTCTTCTCGGAACAGGATATCGCACATCTGGCCGTGGAACTGCATACGAGCACGCGTAATGTGATGGCGCTTTTGGAAGACTTGATGCAATGGGCGCGCATGGAGCAAGGCAACCTGGAGTTTGTAAGGAAGTCCTCTGATTTGTCTGAACTGGCGAATATCAGCCTGAGATCGGCCCAGGGTGTGGCCGATCAGAAGAGCATCTCCATCACCATTGACATCCCCCATAACATGATGGCCATGATCGACAAGCCGATGATCAACACCGTCATTCGCAACCTGCTCTTCAATGCCGTGAAATTCACGCCCCGTGACGGAGAAGTTCTCGTTACGGCCCGACAAGAAGGCGACGTTATTCAGGTGGCCGTGAAAGACAGCGGTATCGGGATAAACAAGGAGAGGCTATCCAACCTCTTCGCGATTTCAAAAGACAATCGTCAGCTTGGAACGGAAGGCGAAAAGGGCACCGGTCTCGGCCTGGTCATTTGCAAGCAGTTCATCGAAAAACACGGTGGCCGAATCTGGGTGGAAAGCGAACAGGGGCAGGGAACAACCGTGTATTTTACGCTGCCCAAGGACGGGCATGATCATGCGCTGCCGCAACCATCACAACGGGATGGGACATGAGCTGCATGAGTGCGCTTGAACTGAAGGAGACACATGGGCCCAGGAAAAAATCCCAGAGTCCATTGCCGGGAGCATCGGGAAAACGGATTTGCGCCTTTTTGACATAGATCAAGGCGCGGCTTTGAGGGTTGGGTAGAACGGGACCCGTGTTCGACGGAAACCCCGTTTATCAACCCATATAGATAGAGAGGAGACGAGCCATGACCATGTTTTGCTATCAGTGTGAACAGACGGCCAAGGGACAGGGATGCGAGAAGGTCGGCGTGTGCGGCAAGCAGCCGGACGTTGCCGCGTTGCAGGATCTGCTGGTGTATGCACTGCAAGGCCTGGGGCTGGTGGCCCATGAAGGTCGCAAGGTGGGCGTGAAAAGCGCGGAGATTGACGCCTTTGCCTGCGAGGCCCTGTTTTCCACGTTGACCAACGTAGACTTCGATCCGGAGCGCTTCGTGCCCCTGATCAAGCAGGCCGTGACCTATCGCGAGGAACTGCGGGCCAAGGTCAAGGCCGCGGGCGGCGTTGCGGAATTTGATGCTCCGGAAGCGACCTTCGAGCCTGCCCCGACCATGGACGGCCTGGTCCGTCAGGGCGAAGAGCACGGGCTGCACAACGACAAGGTGACCGACCCGGACAAGCGCTCCCTGAAGCACACCCTGCTGTTCGGACTCAAAGGCGTGGCCGCCTATGCCGATCACGCCCGGATTCTGGGCCAGACCGACGACTCGGTGTACGCCTTCATTCATGAGGCCATGGCCACCATGACCCGCACGGATCTGGAGCTGCAAGACTGGCTGGGACTGGTGCTGCGTTGCGGCGAGGTCAACCTGAAGACCATGGAGATCCTGGACGCCGCCAATACCGGGGCCTACGGCGACCCGGTCCCCACCTCCGTGCCCCTGGGGGCGAAAAAGGGCAAGGCTATCCTGGTTTCGGGCCACGACCTGAAGGATCTGGAAGAGTTGCTCAAGCAGACCGAAGGCAAGGGCATCACCATCTACACCCACGGTGAAATGCTGCCGGCCCACGGTTATCCGAAGCTGAAGGCCTACTCGCATTTCCATGGCCACTACGGCACGGCCTGGCAGAACCAGCACAAGGAATTCAGCGCCTTCCCCGGGGCCATCCTGATGACCACCAACTGCATCCAGCGCCCGCAGGAAAGCTACAAGGGCAATATCTTCACCACCGGACTGGTGGGCTTTCCCGGGGTCCAACACGTCAAGAACGGCGAGTTCGGCCCGGTGATCGCCAAGGCCCTGGAAATGCCCGGCTTTGCCGAGGACGTTCCCGGCAAGACCGTGATGACCGGCTTTGCCCGCAACGCGGTGCTCTCCGCGGCGGACAAGGTCATCGACCTGGTCAAGAACAAGAAGATCCGCCACTTCTTCCTCGTGGCCGGCTGCGACGGGGCCAAGCCCGGGCGCAACTACTACACCGAGTTCGTGGAAAAGGTCCCCTCGGACTGCGTGGTCCTGACCCTGGCCTGCGGCAAGTTCCGCTTTTTCGACAAGG
>SKYX01000213.1 GCA_007127655.1 Desulfonatronum sp. | reverse complement strand
GACGGCGGGATCATCGTCCAGGCGGAAAACACCCTGCTTGGCGAACCCGTGGAGATCAAGGTCGACGTTCTGGTGCTGGCCACGGGCATGGTTCCCACGACCCTGGCGGAGCCGATCATGAACTTCGCCTACCGGCAGGGACCGGCCTTTCCGGATTTGAACCTGTTCAACGGCTTCGCCGACTCCAACTACATCTGTTTCCCTTACGAGACACGGCGGACTGGCGTTTATTCCGCCGGCTGCGTGCACCAGCCCATGCTCATGGGCGCCGCGGAGGACGACGCGTCTGGAGCCATGCTCAAGGCCATCCAGTGCCTTGAGTCCATCAACCGCGGAATGGCCGTGCATCCGCGGTCCGGAGACATCTCCTTTCCCAAGTTCAACATGGTCCGGTGCACCCAGTGTAAGCGCTGCACCGAGGAATGTCCCTTCGGCGCCCTGGACGACGATGAAAAGGGTACGCCGCAGCCCAACCCGACCCGTTGCCGCCGCTGCGGAACCTGCCTGGGGGCGTGTCCGGAACGCGTGATCTCCTTCGATGAATACAACGTGGACATGATTGCCTCGATGATCAAGGAAAACGAGGTCCCGGACGACATTGATGAAGGCGGTCCGCGGGTCATCGTGTTTGTCTGCGAGAACGACGCGTACCCCGCCCTGGACATGGCCGCGTTCCAAGGCAAGAAGTGGTCGCCGTACGTCCGGTTTATCTCCGTCCGTTGCCTGGGCTCCATCAACAGCATCTGGGTCGCTGACTCCATGTCCAAGGGCATAGACGGCGTCCTACTGCTGGGCTGCAAATACGGCGACGACTACCAGTGTCACTTCGCCAGGGGCAGCGAACTCTGCAACAAGCGCATGGAGAATATCGCGGAGACCCTCGGACGCTTGCAGTTGGAGCCGGAACGTGTCCAGCAGAAGCAGGTGGCCATAGACGAATACGACAAGATTCCGCAGATGATCGACGATTTCATGAACCACATCATCGACGATATCGGCGCCAACCCATACAAAGGCTTCTAGGAGGTGACGGAATATGGCACAAGTTAAACGCATTGAGCCCGATCTGCAGTTTATTCAGGAGATGCAGGCCGCGGGCGGCGAATCACTCAAGAAATGCTATCAATGCGCCACGTGTTCCGTGGTCTGCCCCCTGTCGCCGGAGGATAATCCCTATCCGCGCAAGGAGATGATCTGGGCGCAGTGGGGCTTGAAGGACAAGCTGGTCGGCGACCTGGACATGTGGCTTTGCCATAATTGTGGAACATGTTCTGATCAGTGCCCCCGCGGGGCGAAACCCGCGGACCTGATGGCGGCCATGCGCAACATGGCCTACCAGAACGTGGCCCAGCCCACGATCATGGGCAAGTTCATGAGTTCGTCCAAGTACCTGCCGATCTTGGCCGGTATCCCCGCGTTGATCTTTCTGATCGCCTGGTTCGTGACCTCCGGCTTTTTCGGTACGCCGGTGGATGAGAACGGCCAGGTACTGTACCGCTTGGTCTTTCCTCAGACAGCGTTTATTGACCCGCTGTTCGGCTTGATCGCCGTGGCCGTTTTGGTGATTTTTGTCCGAGGTGTGCTCTCCCTGATCAAAACCTTCAATGATTCACCTCAAGCACCCATAGGCGGGGTGCCCGTACTGACCGTGCTCAAATCCACATGGCAGGTGATCATCGACGAGATTCTCTCCCATACGAAATGGAAAGAGTGCGGTGGAGACAACACGGATCGCTATTACGGGCATATGGGCATCTTCTTCGGATTTGTCGGCCTATTCATCGTGACCGCCTACGTGGGCGTTGCCTACTGGCTGGGCGTGTTCACCGGCTGGGATTTGATGACTCCCATGAGCCTGTGGAACCCCTTTAAGATCTTGGCCAATATTGCATCCATCGCCCTGATCGTCGGCTTGGTGCTGGTGACTAAGCGGCGCTTGAACCTCGAGGATGCCAAGTTCAAATCCTCCTATTACGACTGGTACTTGCTGGGCGTGATCTGGGTCGTTGCCCTCTCCGGAATGTTCAGCCAGCTGCTGCGATTGGCCAATGTTCCCGGCGCGGCCTATCCGATGTACTACATTCACTTGGTGAGCATTTTCATGCTCTTCGCCTACCTGCCGTGGTCCAAGCTGGCGCACCTGGTCTACCGCACGGTGGCCCTGGGGTATGCGCGGCACATCGGCAGATCTCCCAAGCCGCAGGCTTAGAGCTTCGTCTCTTTATAATCATCAAAACCAGGGTCGAGAGACCCTGGTTTTTTTTTGGTCAGTCCCAGCCCTTGTCAGAACGAGCCGTTCAAGCTATTAATTACGTTTTCGCAAATTCACCAAGGAGTCATTTCCAATGAAAAAAGAGATTCACCCTGAAATAAGCAAGCGTAAAATCCATTGCGCCTGCGGTTATGAGATCGAAGCCTTAAGCACCCAGCGCAATGACGTCCAGATGGAAATCTGCTCCGACTGTCATCCCTTTTACACCGGTAAGCAACGTTTCGTGGATACAGCCGGACGGATCGACCGCTTCAAAAAGAAGTACGCCTCCGTCGCCGGCGGCAAGGCCTGATTTCAGGAGGCCCATAGCTCAAGAACAACGGCCGGCCGCTTTCTCAGCACTACAGGAATTACGCCTTCGTTCCCGCGGATATGATCCGCCGATGACGAGGGCGTTTTTCATCGGTTATTGTTCTGAAGATTTGGGGCAAATCGGAAGTCGTGCTCTTTCTTTCTCTTCTTTCCAGATGGATTGATTCGCCATGTTTGCCAAGCTTGAAAGCTTGCAGGAAAAATACCAAGTATTGGAACGTGAACTCAGTTCCGCCGAGGTCTTCAACGATCAGGATCGCTATCGGCAACTGACGAAGCGGCATGCCGAGCTGGGCGAGATCGTTTCCGTTTATCGGGAATTCACTCGTCTTTCTGCCGATGCTCATTCCAATAAGGAAATGATCAGCGATTCGGATCCAGAGATCCGTGAAATGGCTCGGGCCGAGGCGACACTGTTGGAGGAGCAGCTGGAGACGTTGCGGCTCCGATTGCAGATTCTTCTGCTTCCTAAAGACCCCCTGGACGACCGAAACGTTATTCTGGAAATCCGCGCTGGAACCGGCGGCGAAGAGGCGGCCCTTTTCGCCTCGGATCTCTTCCGAATGTACATGCGGTACGCGGAGCGAGTCGGTCTGCGCACGGAATTGATCCAAGCCAGCGAAAGCGGTACTGGCGGGTTCAAGGAAGTCATCGCCGCCATCTCCGGGGACAAGGTCTACAGCCGACTCAAACACGAGTCCGGGGTGCACCGTGTTCAGCGCGTCCCGGCCACGGAATCCCAGGGCCGGATCCATACTTCCGCCGTGACCGTGGCCATTTTACCCGAGGCCGAGGAAGTGGACGTGCATATCGATCCGGGCGACGTGCGCGTGGACGTGTACCGCTCTTCCGGTCCCGGAGGGCAAAGTGTAAACACCACTGACTCCGCCGTGCGCGTAACCCACATCCCCACTGGGCTGGTGGTCATTTGTCAGGACGAAAAATCGCAGCACAAGAACCGGGCCAAGGCCATGAAAGTCCTCCGCTCCCGACTGCTCAAGGCCAAGCAGGACGAACAAAAAGCTTCCTACGATCAGAACAGAAAGAATCAGGTCGGTAGCGGTGACCGTTCCGAGCGGATTCGAACCTACAATTTCCCTCAGGGCCGGATCACGGACCATCGCATCAATCTCACCCTGTATCGCCTGGAATCCGTCCTGGAAGGGGAGATGGATGAGTTGGTGAACGCCCTGGTCCAGCATTATCAGACCGAAGCCTTGAAAGCCGAATCCGACGACGGATATTGAACATGTCGCCGATGCGGCCCACCTTGCGTGATATTCTCGCCAAAAGCACACGGTATCTCACCGAAAAAAACGTCGACTCTCCGCGACTCAGCGCGGAACTCGTGATTGCCCATGCCTTGGGCCTGAATCGACTGGATCTTTTTCTGGATCTCGATAAGCCTATGAGTGAACCGGAATTGGTCCGGATTCGCCCCATCCTTGCACGACGGGGAACGGGCGAGCCCATAGCCTATATTCTGGGACGACGCGAATTCTACGGCCTGGACTTCCACGTCACTCCGGAAGTGCTGATCCCTCGCCCGGATACCGAGTTAGGCGTCGAGCTTGCACTGAAGCTGTTTGACCGGGAGCAAGCTTTTTGCTTTGCCGACGTCGGCACCGGTAGCGGAGCGCTTTGCGTGACCCTCCTCAAAATGTTTCCCCACGCTCTGGCCATGGCGACGGATATTTCTTCTGGTGCACTGAACGTCGCGACCGGGAATTTGCGGCGACATGGCGTCGATCACCGCTGCTTGCGGACCACGGGAGATTTGTTGCAACACGTGAAGGGGCGAAGCCTGGAACTGATCGTGGCCAATCTGCCGTATATCGGGGAGAAAGAGGCAAAACTCCTGAGCCGAGAAGTTGTCGCCTTCGAGCCCCGCCGTGCCCTATTCGGCGGGTTTGAAGGCGATGAGCTGTTCCATCCCTTGCTGCGAAACGCCCAGGAAGTGTTGGTCAACGGCGGGTTCGTGCTTTTGGAGGTCGGGACGAGTCAGGCGAAGGGGCTTTGTGATCGAATTCGGGATATGTCACCCCGGTGGACGGACATCGCGATTCATAAAGATCTCGCCGGTCATGAGCGATATGTGCAGGCTCGGTTGCGATGGTGACGTTCGTGGTTTCAGTGTTGTGAAAAAAAAACGCCATGAGTTGCAAAAGCAACGAAACTTGGAAGACGTTAGAGATTAAAAGTCAAGTATTTCAATATATAGCTGTCTCACTGTTGCACGGTATGTTCTTTGCATAGTCATGCAGCAGAAGGAGCGCGCATGATCTGTCAAAAAACAATAAAAAAATCAATTCAGTGTTCCGGTATTGGCCTGCACAAAGGGCGCAAGGTTCGCCTTGTCCTGCGACCGGCGGCTGAGGATACCGGAATTGTCTTCGCCTTGCACGGCGAGGACGGGGTTCGCTTTCACAGGCCGTCCGCGGATGCCGTGGTGGAGACGACCATGGCCACGACCCTCGGGTTCGGGGGCCAGCGGCTGGCCACGGTGGAACATCTTTTGGCCGCTGTCCGCGGCTTGGAAATTGATAATTTGTTTGTTGAAGTGGAGGGGGATGAGGTGCCAATCATGGACGGTAGCTCGGCTTCCTTTATCTTTTTGCTCCGGGCGGCAGGCTTTCGGCGGCAGAGCAAACCTCGAAAGCTGCTGACCTTGAAGCAGCCCATTGAATTTCAGCAGGACGGCAAGTGGATCAAGGCGCGCCCCTCAAAGCGTCTGACCGTTGATTATACCATCAACTTCAACCACCCCATGGTCGGGATCCAGAAGTTTTACGTGGAGTGCAACCCCGAAACCTTCACCCGGCATGTGGCCAAGGCCAGAACCTTCGGCTTCATGCGCGAGGTCGAATATTTACGGCGTAACGGGTTGGCCTTGGGCGGTTCCCTGGACAACGCGGTGGTGCTGGATGAATACGGTGTGATCAATCCGGAAGGGCTGCGTTACCCCGATGAATTCGTTCGGCACAAGGTTTTGGATTTCATCGGAGACCTTTTCGTCCTTGGGATGCCCATGACCGGCGACTTCGAAGTGTATTGCTCAGGCCATGCCCTGAACAACGCCTTTGTCAGATACATCGTGGAACATCAGGCCGATTATTTGGAAGTGGACGTCTGCGGCGAGCAACCCGTACCCGCCGAGGTTCTTCTGCCCTCCCTGTCCGAGGTTCCCGTGACTTCCCAGGCATGGAACTAAATCCGTCCCTCCTTACGTTGCGTCAGCGGCGTTTTGCCCCGTTCGATTTCGAACGGGGCTTTTTTTATGTGATTCCGCTCGGCTGTTGACACGTCTGATCCGAACTTGGCATTGTCGCTGGTTGGTCAGCACCAACGCCGGGCGTATGGCGAGCCTGGCGAACTCCATGCCGGTTCAACGGCAAAAAATGTAACCATAGGGTTAGCAGTTTTATGGATTTCCAGCACATTCAAGGCATTTTTTCACCGGAACGGTTGGAGCGGATTTTCCCGGCGCAACGAAGCACGGATTTTTTCGAGGCCCTGTACGGCGATGCCGACGAAGCGGCTTTCGACGTCAAGCTGGCCTTTGACGGCATTGCGGCTGGCCGATTGAACTTCCAGTTTCAATTGGTCCAGCGGCCGGGTAAATGTCTGGCCTGCAACCTGACCTACGGCCTGCCCAAGGTCTTCACCCGCCATCCGGTTATCAACATGACCGGCCTCGTCACGGACATCGCTGCGGCCCTGGACCTGCCCGCCTCCCGCCTGCAATGGAGCCTGGGCCAGACCGAACCACGCCGTCAGGATCTGCACGTCGTTCCCCTGACTCTTGCGATCCTGCCGGAGTAACCGCATCGCATTCACCTGTTTCATCCGCCAGAACGCACTCCAGGCCCCAATCCCGGCCTTTGAGCGTCGTCCCCACGGGATGAACGCGGACCAGTTCCCGCGCGGTGAGTACGCGATTTTTTTCGGATGTTTCCCCTACTCCGCTTTTTCCCGGCTCTTCCGACTTTTGGACCAGTCGGCAGGGCACGTAGTATTCGCATTTGCCCCGATATGGGGCGGTTCCTTCCATAACCATGGTCACCACGTTGCGTTTAGCCAGAGTTCGGATGAAGGCTTGGTGCTTGGTTCCGGCCAAGGTGCGCAGTTGTCGAGCGCGATCCCGCCGAACCTCCTCCGGCACTTGATTCGCGCGATCCGCCGCCGGTGTTCCGGGCCGCGGAGAGAAGGGGAAGACGTGCGCGTAAGTCAGGGGTAAGGTGGAGCAGAACTCCAGGGTTTCCCGAAAATGGGAGTCCTGCTCGTCGGGGAAGCCGGTGAGGAGGTCCGCGCCCAGGGCGTAGAGGCCCAAACGGTGTTCCAGTCGGGCACAGAAGTCCGAGATGGCCTCGGGTCGGTAATGGTTCCGGCCCATATTCGCCAGGACCGTCGGGCTGGCACTTTGCAGGGAAAGGTGCAGATGCGGGCAGAGCAGGCGCGACCCGGAAATCACTTCCAGGGCCTTGGTTCCGAGCATGGCCGGGTCCAGGGAACTGAGCCGCAACCTGGCCCGATCAGCCCACAACGGCGCGAAGGTCTGTTCCAACGTCAGTACAAGGTCCCAGAAGTCGCTTCGGGGTTGAAGGTCCTGGCCGTAAAGCCGGAGATTGACCCCGATCAGGCTGATCTCCCGAAATCCAGCCGCGAGCAGACGCCGGACCTCTTCGACCACCTCCCCCGGCTCCCGGCTCTGCCCCGGCCCCCTGGCCAGGGGCACGATGCAGTAAGTACAGCCATGGGAACAGCCGTCCTGAACCTTGACCTGGGCCCGGGCCCGCCGGAAGTCCGAGACACCGGCCAGCATGTTCGCTTTGGACTTTGAACCAGAGAACAGCTCGTTTGCGGACTGTTGCAACAACACGTCCGGTCCTTCCAGCAGCCTTCCTCGATCCTGGGTTCCGACAACCCCAACCACCCCGTGAAGGCCGCGCAACTCCGGCCCAAACGTTTGGGCCGCGCATCCGGTGATCAAGATCCCGGCCCTGGGCGCGCTTCGTTGCAGGGCTGCCGCGGACTTGCGCAACTCAGCCACGGCCTTGGCTGTCACGGCGCAGGAATGAATCAGAATTACGTTCGCCTGGGCGGGCTCGGCAACCTGAACATGACCTTGCCTCGTCCAGTGCTCCAGAATGACCTGGGATTCGTATTGATTGACCTTGCAGCCGAAGGTGGTCAGGTGGAAGCGCATGATTCGAATGTTCTTCAAAAGGCGAAAGTTCAGGAACTGATCATCCCGCCGGCCAGGACTTGTCCTTCGGCGGAGTAGATCACTCCGATCTGGCCGGGGGCGGCGGGTTCTCGGGGTTCGGGATAGGTCAGGACGAGCGTGTCGGGGATGGGTGATTGCCTTGCTTCCGGGGCCGAAGCCAGGCGGGCCGATTCGGGGCGTTGGCGGTAGCGGGTTTGCAGGCGGAGGTCCCGGGGCCAGGCGGTGGTGGGGACGAGGAAATTAATGGATTCCAGGCGGCATGTGTCGCTGAACAACCGGGCCCGCTCGCCCACCACCAGGATGTTGGCGGCCAGATCCTTGCGCAGTACATAGAGCGGTTCGCTCCAGGCCACGTCCAGGCCTTTGCGTTGGCCGATGGTGTACTGCCAGAGGCCCTTGTGTTCCCCAACAGAACGTCCGTCTTCCAGCTCGATGGGGCCGACCGGCGGCAGTTTTGAAAGCCGGGAAGCCAGAAAATTCCGATAGTCGCCTGAAATGAAGCAAACCTCCTGACTTTCGCCGGGCAGGGGCGGCGTGAGGCCCAGGCGCTCCAGTTCCGGAAGCACGTCCTGCTTGCGGCGGTCGGCCAGAGGGAAGGCGGCTTGGGCAAGCTGGTTCGGGGTGAGCAGGGCCAGGAAATAGCTCTGGTCCTTGGCCGGGTCCGCTCCCCTCCAGAGGGCGGGGCCGTG
>SKYX01000043.1 GCA_007127655.1 Desulfonatronum sp. | reverse complement strand
CGGCTGAGCATTCTGACCCGGGCCGGTCTGGAAGTCCGGGTGATGGATGTGGACGCCTTCGCCCTGAACAACTGTTTTGAATTCAACTATCCGGAACTGATCGACCGTCCCCAGTACATTTTGGATATCGGCGGCCAATTGAGCGTGTTTTGCGTGGTCTGGAACAAGCAACTGGTCTTTAACCGTGAATTGAGTTTCGGCGGCCTTCAGTTGACAGACCGGCTGGCGAAATTGTTGAACCGGTCCAGGGCGGAGTGCGAAAAAGTGAAGATCAATGGGCCGGGCGACTTACCGCCCACGGAACAGGCGGTCGTCGTGGATGAACTGGAAGACGCGGTCGTCTCCTGGGCGGGCGAGGTGCGGCGTCTGATCGGATTTTATCTCGGTTCGGTGCCAGAGGCCAAACCTTCTGAAACCTTGTATCTGTCCGGAGGCGGCAGCCTGTTGGCCGGGCTGCCCGGTCGGCTGGGGCGAGAGCTGGAACTGGACGTGCGCCACCTCGATCCCTGGCGCAAGCTGGAGCCGGACCCGGCCCAGTTCGACGCGGCCTATCTTCGCGCCGTGGGGCCGCAATACGCCGTGGCCACCGGGTTGGCCCTGCGGGAGGCGGTTCCATGATCCGCATCAACCTCCTCCCTCCAGAGAAACGACCGCGGATTTCCACCCTGCGCCTGGATCTGGGCGCTTTGGTTCTGGCCTTCGTGCTCGTCGGGGGCCTGATTTTATTGACCCATCTGTGGATCAGCTCCGAAGTCCAGGAACTGGAGCGTGTTCATGAAGCCAGGGAAGCCGAGAACCTGGCCTTGATGGCCGAGGTGGCCCGGGTTCGGAGGATGGAGAACGAGCTGAAATCCATCGAGTCGAAAATCCAGATCATCACGGATATCCGAAGCATCCAGACCCTGCCGGTGCGCTATGTGGACGCATTGATTTCCCTGCTGCCGGAAGAGCGGATTTGGTTCGAGACCTTCCACCTGGAAAAGAACGGGGTTTTGCAGCTGCGGGGGGTGGCCATGGACAATCAGTCCTTTGCTGCCTACGTGGAAATCCTGCGGACATCGGCCTTTGTCCGCGGCGTGGTGACGGAGCGAACCTTGCGCCGGGAGGTGCAGGGCCTGTCGCTGGTGGAGTTTCATTTCCGGGTCACCTTCGGTCCTCCGCCGGCCGACTACTTCTTAGAGAGGGCCGAGCATGGATAGTCGCGCTTTGGTCAAACAACTGGAGAACCTGAGCAAGCTGCATAAGCTGGCGATTCTCATTGGTTTGGTCGTCGTCGCCTTGGGCAGCTACGCCTTCTTTTCGCTCATGCCCAACCTCGAACGAATGGCTTTTTTGCGGGATGACATTCAGAACCTGGAAACGTCCATCGCCGCCAACCGCCGGCTGGCCGCCAGGCTGCCGGAATTGGAGGAGGAAATGGAGGCCCGGGAGTACGAGTTGCTCCTGGCCAAGATGCTGTTGCCCGAGGACGCCCAGGAACGTGAACGGCTTTTGGCCGCCATTGAGCGGCTGGGCATGGACGTGGGGGTCGAATTCATGCTCTTTCAGCCTGGCAGCGAGGTTCAGCACGATTTTTACGCATCCCGAGAGGTCCAGTTGCGGATGCGCGGCGAGTTCCATAACCTGATTACCTTTTTTGACCGCATGGCCCGCCTGGACCGACTGGTCAGTCTGGACCGCCTTCGTTTGCAGCCCACCGCCACGGCCGGGACCGGACCGGTCATCCTGAACGCCGAAAGCACCATCCAGGTCTACCGGGCCCTGACCGAGCAGGAAATCAAGGCCGCGCAGGAACAGCAAAGCCAGCAGCAACCAACCAGGCGGCGCAGATAGTCCGGCGCTCTTCGCCGAAGGATTCCATGACGCTCACGCAGCAGGATGCATCTCGGACAAGCCGACAAGCCGGTGTACGGAGGATATTTCCACGTAACCGGGGGGGGGCGTTTTGCCAATAAAATTGGTTGACACTTGTGAATACGGTTGCTCATGTCCAGGCTGTAGGGGTGACCGGCCGGTCACCCCTACACCGAGCGGCTACCAGAAAGAAGGCGTTGCGATTTGCCAACCAATTCAGAACCATCCCCGCAATCGGAAGAGGGCTGTGTTCTTTTTCCCCGGGCTCTTTGGGTGCGTATTTCTGATCCTGGCGTTTTTTTTTCAACTCGTTTCACCATGTACTCCCTGGGCGATGGAAGAGGAGAACAATGGAGTGGAGGAGCTGTTCATGGGCACCTCCCTGGAACTTCCGGACTGGTTGCGGACCCCGGACGGCTACGCTTTCCGCCCGGAAGGAAAGCCGGATCCGTTTCGCCCGTTCGTCCGCCCGGCCCCTCCGGAAGAGCCGTTTCGGGCCCAGGTCCCAACCAGGGCGTTGACCCCGCTGGAGCGCGTCGAGGCGTCCCAGTTGCGAGTGATCGGCATCGTCTGGGCCGTGGATCGTCCCGACCAGGCTTTGGCCATGGTCGAGATGCCCGACGGCAAGGGGTTCGTGCTTCGGCCCGGAGTGGGCGTGGGACGGTACGGCGGCAAAGTCCGCCGGATCACCGCCAACGAGGTGATCATCGAGGAACATGGCCTGGACATCGCTGGTCGCGAACAGGTCAGGGAAGTGATCCTCAAGCTGCATCCAAGCGAGGGAGATGGCCATGGGTAATGCCCAGGAAAATATAATTTTTTTGGCGAAAAGTCTGCGGACGAGCCGGTTGCAGCTCTCCATGTGCCGCGCGATTGTGTTCGTGCTGGTGACGGTTTTTGGGAGCACTTCCATTGGTGCCGAGGCAATCGCCCCGGAGCCCGTACCCGAGGAAATCGTGTCGGCCGAAGGAAGTGTGACGCAACTGGTCGAGGATTTCGTTGGAGAATCAAGGACGATTGATTCACGGCCCGTCATCCGCCAGGCGGCTTTTTTCCAGGCCGACGACGTCGTGGGCATCCGTCTGGAAGCGACCGGTGAACTGACGTGGCGATCCGTTTCAGCTCGCCCGGGGCAAATTCGGATTCTGTTTCCCGATGTCGTCATACCGGCTGCGGTTGCCCGGCTGCACCAGCTTCATGCCTTCGGCCATCCGGTGAAAACAGGGTTGCTGCGGAATACAGACGACGGCGGGGAGTTGATATTGACCGCCACCGGCCCGATAGTCATCGAGCCCGAGAAGGTGCCGGAAGGGCTGGTCTTGCGTTTCGTGGACGCCCAAGCCCAGACGGAAGATGCCAAGCCCTCGCCCGTGCCGACGGCCCGTCCGGAGCCACGGGAACGTCCAGTCCAGGATACGATGGAAACTCGCTTTCCCGAGGAAGAAGCGCTGTTTCCGGGCATGCGCGAAGAGTACGTCGGGACGCCGATTTCCATTGATCTGCAGAACGCCGAAGTGGAGCATGTGCTGCGGCTCATCGGCGAGGTGGCCGGGTATAACCTGATCCTGGACGCCGGGGTCGGCGGCCGGATCTCCATGAAACTGGACAACGTACCCTGGGACCAGGTCTTGGACCTCGTTCTTGCCCAGCGCAATCTGGGAATGGTGGTCCGGGGGAACATCCTGCGCATCAGTACGGCCCAGCAGTTAGAGAGCGAACGGGAACAACGCCGCCGCGCTCGGGAGGCCTCGATGCAGGCCCAGGAAACCATCGAACGCTTGGAACCGTTGCAGACAGCCTACATTCAGATCAATTACGCTACCGCGGCGGAGATGGACGCCAGGACGCGACCCTTTCTGAGCGACAGGGGCAGGCTCAGTTTCGACCCACGGACCAACACGCTTATCCTGACGGACTCTCCGTTGCGAATCCGGCAGATTCAGGGAATCATCGACAGACTGGACCAGCCCGAACGACAAGTAATGATCGAGGCCAGGGTCGTTTATGCGTCGGATGAGTTTCAACGCGCCATCGGGCTGCGCTGGGGAGGCGGCATTGAAGGCGTGACGACGGAGTACTACCGAGGCGTCTATGGCGCGGCCGGCGGCGGAATCCCGATCAACCAGGGCGGTGTCGGGCAGACCGGATACCTGGTCAATACGCCGATAGCCATGCCTCCCTCGTTTGGAATCGGAGGCTTCATTTCCAAGCTCATGGGGCCGGATATGTTCACCCTGGACGTCCAGTTGCAGCTCGGAGAACTGCAGGGCGAGTCCAGGACCGTCTCCAGCCCGCGTATTGTGACGTTGAACAACTCACGAGCGGTGATCAAGCAAGGCACCCGGGTGCGGGTCAACGTGCTTGACGACGCGGGCAATCCCCAGCCTGACTTCGAAGACGCGGTTCTCGAACTGTCCGTCACGCCACAAATTACTCCTGACGACCAACTCATTCTTGATCTTGTCGTCAAGGACGACGTGCCATTTGGGGACGATATCGACACCAAGTCCGCCGAGGCAAAGTTGATCGTCAACAACGGGGAAACAATCGTTTTGGGCGGCGTGTTCAAGGCCGCCGAAGGCCACCGCGAGAACCGTGTGCCTGGGCTGGCGAGCATTCCAGGCCTGGGGAATCTTTTCAAGAGCAGAATCTCCGAAGAAAGAAAGGAAGAGTTGCTGATATTTATCCGGCCCAGTATCCTGTAGCACTTATTGTGCTTGCCGGAGCGCTAAAAAGCGTTGGGCTTCGTTCCGTGGAGAACGGACCGGATCAAATCCGGTCCGTCTGTCGCCTTGGGGGTGGGGAAGATACGCTTTCCCTGTTCTCAAGGCTTTTGTCATCTCATGTTCATGAGGCTTCATTGTGCAACAACCATTTCTTCGTCCTGAAATTCAGGACTTCAGCCCTTATGCTCCGGGGCTTTCCATTGACGAGATACGTGAGAAATACGGTCTCAGTCGCGTCATCAAGCTGGCCAGCAACGAAAATCCGCTGGGCGTTTCGCCGATGGTTCAAAAGGCTTTGCAGGATCACGCCGCTGGAGTGTTCCGGTATCCCCGGTCGGGCAGTCCGGAGTTGCGGGCGGCTTTGGCGACGCATTTGAGGGTACCGGAGGAGTGGATCGTGGCCGGCAACGGTTCGGACGAGATCATCGACCTGTTGATCCGGGTTGCGGCCCGCCCCGGACGTGATCACATCCTGATCTTCGAGCCCAGCTTCAGCATGTACCGCCTGCTGGCCAAGCTCAGTGGCGTGGAGATCCGAACCGTTCCCCTGGTCGAGGAGTTTCACTTCCCCTGGGACAAGCTGCTGCAAGCCGCTACTGACCAAACCGCCCTGGTTTTCATAACCACCCCGGACAATCCCACGGGGTACGCTCCCCCGGTTCAGGAACTGGTAACCATCGCCCGGCAACTCCCGTCACGGACATTGCTGGTGGTGGACGAAGCCTACATGGAGTTCGCCACGCCCATGGACCACTACTCCTTGCTGTCCCGACTGCGTAATTTTCCGAACGTGGTCATGCTGCGAACCTTTTCCAAGCTGTACGGGCTGGCGGGGCTGCGGCTGGGATACGGGGTCATGCCGCCCTGGCTGGCGGATGCGTTGATCCGGGTCAAGCCGCCCTTCAGCGTGAACATCCTCGCGGAAAACGCCGGTCTGGCCGCCTTGCGCGACGTTCATTTCGTCCAGGCCTCCCTGGAATGCGTCCAGGCCGGAAGGGCCTGGCTGACGACGGAATTGACCCGGCTTGGTTGCCGCGTCTTTCCTTCCCAGGCCAATTTTTTGCTGTTCAAGCCAGGGCAAGGCGCCTTATCCGCCTTGGAGGTCTTCCAGAAACTCCTGGAGCAGGGAGTGATCATCCGGCCCCTGAAGAGTTACGGCATGGAGGAGTATCTGCGGGTGACCGTTGGAACGGAAGAGGAGAACCGGATTTTCGTCCGGGAACTGGAGGCCGTGCTCCATGGCTGATCAAAATTCTGAACAGCCCTTGGTCGTCACCCTGGACGGACCGGCCGGATCGGGCAAGACCACCGTGGCCAGAATGGTCGCCGATCGGCTGGGCATTGCCTATCTGGACAGCGGGGCCATGTTTCGGGCTTTTGCTCTGCGCCTGGGGGCGCGAAGCTGGACCTGGAGCGAGGAGGTTTTGCGGGACCGCCTCGACGGATTGGAATTCACCCTGCGGGGCCGAGGCGGCCAGAGCGTGCTGCTCCTGAACGGAGAACCGCTGGGCGAGGAAATCCGGCGTGAGGAGGTCGGGATGTGGGCCTCGAATCTGGCCAAGGTGGGCGTGGTTCGGGAAATCCTCAAGCAGGCCCAGCAACGCCTGGGAGCCGGAACCTCCCTGGTGGCCGAAGGCCGGGACATGGGCAGCGTTGTTTTCCCCCAGGCCCGGTACAAATTTTTTCTGGACGCTACGCCCGAGGAGCGGGCCAGGCGGCGCTGGCTGCAACTCAAGGAGATGGGCGTGGAGGAGGACCTGGACGCCCTGATCGCCAATCTGCGCCAACGCGACGAGCAGGACCGCAACCGCCCCATCGCTCCGCTCAAGCCCGCGGACGACGCCGTGATCATCGACACGGCGGGTTTGGCTCCGAGTGAGGTTGTCGAAAAGATCGTCGAAATCGTGTCGGATGCTCCGACGGTAGATGCTGAGAATACGGCTTAATACTCATAAATTTTGGGGATGGTTAGAATTTGTTGACACATCAATGCCCTCCTTCTGGCATTCGCACGATGCAGGGGCGACCGGCCGGCCGCCCCTACGCCCGGCATGTACAACCGTATCTGGAAGGAAACCAATTTTCTCGGATAATTAAACCATCCCTAAATTTTAAACGGACATCAGCGAGGGTAATCCGAAATGCAAAAAGAGTTGTCAGATTTTATCGACCTTGAACGATTCATGAGAGATGCCGTTGCCGAGATCCTGCGACATGAAGACTCGTCCCGGTTTATGGACTGGGCCCGCCAGGCGCTTCCGGATTATCTCGGCCAAAATCCCCAACTCGAGCAAATCGACGCCATGGTTCAGGACCAGTTGGCGACAGTGCTGGCCCGGATGATCTGGAACTCTACCCCGCTGCCCGGCAACGACTTTCGTCCCCAGCCGCTGCCCGCGCCGCGCAGAAATGATCGTTGCGATTGTGGTTCCGGGAAAAAATACAAACAATGTTGCGCCATGATCCCGTCCATGGAGGCTTTGGACGAGGAGGCTTTCTGGCACATCGTGGTGGATACCTTGCCGCATGAAGAACTGATCAGTGCTTTGGAGCGCAAGCGCATTCCCCGCAACGTCATCACTTTCGTGGCGGAACGTTTCCTGGAGACTGGGCAAGGAGAGATGGCCGTGACCATCCTGGAATCAATGTTTGCCGGAAAGCTGAATCGTCTCGACCCTGAGATAGGGGAATACGCCTTTGATCTGCTGATGGACGCATATGACCGGTGTTTTCAAGTCGTGCGCAAGATGTCCTTTATCGAGCGCATCCTGGCCAACGCCCCCCGTGGACCGTTGCGCTCCGTGGCCCTGCAACGCAAGGCCACCATTCTGGCGGACCAGGGCTATCTGGCCGAAGCCTGGGAGGCCTTCGGCCAGGCCATGCGGGACGATCCGGAGTCGATCTCCTTGTGTATTCTGGAACTGCAACTCCTTCTGGTCGAATCCCGCTGGCAGCAGGCCAAGGACAGGGCCGTCTTCTGGCATGCCAAGATTACCAAGCTGGCGGACAAGATTGAAAATCCGCAACGGTTGTTGGATTTCCTGCGAGCCGTCATGGAGAATCCCCAGGAGGCGAGGAAATTGATGATGGCCCCCACCCTGGACTGGGATGAGGATGATCTGGACAAGATTGAGGATATTGAAGAGGAAGACGCCGAACTCATGGGCCGGATTCAGCGACTGCAGACATGGATCGCCAGTCACGTGAAACAGCCCGTGCCGTTGTATCGTGTCTACCCCATTGAGCATTTTGGCAAGGACAGGGAGGACGGGCATAAGGCACTGCTTTTGGATTTTTTTGCAAGCGTCGAGATGCCTGACGACGTGGCTGAGACGATCGCCACCGAGACAATGCAAGCAATGCAAGACGAGGTTCGTGATCCGGAATCCCTGATCTCCCAGCTGGGCCTGGACACCTTCCGGGTGATCCAGCCGGGAGATGACGGCCTCATGGAACTGGAGCAGTCCTGGGATGAGGTGTTTTCCCTGCCCAAACCGCTGGGTGTCGTGAACGACAATCAAGATGACGAGATGTTTGTCTGGGAGGAAGACGAATTCGACGACTGGATGGAACTGCTTGAGGAGCATCCCGAAGTCTTTGGCAGCCTGTATATCCTGGACGACCTGCTGGCCGTCATGCTGAATCTCCCTAAGGAAGGCATACCCGTACGGAAGATATCCGCTTCAGTCGCGATGCTGTCGCAAAGAGCCGCAGAAATCATCCGGCAGGTCAAGCTCGAACCCGATGAGAAAATGCCCTGGCTCCTTCCCCAAAATCGCCCCATGTTGCGCCTCCTGGCCAGGTCCATAGAAATGCACCTTGCTCTTGAAGACATGGATGAAGTGGAGCGGGCCGCCAATCTGTATCTCCGGCTCAACCCCACGGACGAAGAGAACGTCGTCTCGCTGTTGTGTACGGCATTGCTGCGACTTGGCAAGGATGATCAGGTTTTGCGCCTTGCGGAGGAAAATCCCGAAAATG
>SKYX01000379.1 GCA_007127655.1 Desulfonatronum sp. | reverse complement strand
CGGGCTTGTCTCGATTTTTCAGCCTCGCCTGTCTGACTGAGCCAGGATTCGTTCATCGAACCATTGCCGGACGCCTGAAGTGCCAACTGTTGTTTATTTGGGCAATGGTTCGATGTTACGAAGCCGGCGAAGGAGTTGCGAGGCTGAAAAAATCGAGACAAGCCCGAACACTCCATGTCGTGTCGTGAAAATGTGCTGAGGAGTTACCGGACCCTTTTGCAGGCCATTTTTTTTCAGCAACCTCCCCGGGCAACAAAAAGCCGCTCGGAAAATCCAAGCGGCTTTTTGTGCATTCCGCACACGGCCTCACCCTGGGGAGACTGACGCGTTCCCGCTATTCAGTCTGGCTTATCTCGGGTCGGCTGAGTTTGCTCGAAACCTACTTTCCGGCCTCCAGCTTCTTCAGATACGAATCCCGGCATTCATAACTGCAAAAGCAATGCACCGTCTCCCCTTCCTTGATCCGGATGTCGCTGCCCACCGGAACGTATGTCCCACAGACCGGGTCCTTGGTCATCACGCCATTGGCGGCCAGATTTTCGCTTTCCTTTTCCTTGACCTCTTTCTTTTTCTGGAAGTCACCGACCAAAAGTTTGTACAAGATGAAAGCCGCTGCAATAAAAATCAGAAATTTCAGCATGAAAACTCCCCTACCCGCCGTTTCCCGCCGTTGTCGGTTCCGGCTGCTCTGGTAAATATGCTCGGAAAAAGGCGTAATCGATATCGTAGACCGTACGCGGAACAACGCCGATTTCCTCTTTCTCCAGCATGGCCACAAGGCGATTCCCGTCAATCAATTCAATAGGCGGCGCTCCTTCCCGAAGGAGAGGTCGGCCCAAGCCGAATTCATTACGAGGTCGATCTTGAAAAATCAAACATCTTCCCGTAAACAGCCTTTTCCTTACTGATGAATACGGCGATTCTGGACCTGAAAGGACAAGCGGGCAAGAGCTTTGGAAAGGCTTGTTCCGTCGGGGAAGACGAGGTCCGGGGTGATGTCTTGCAAGGGGACGAGGACGAACGCCCTTTCGTGGAGGCGCGGATGCGGCAGAGTAAGCTCCGAAGACTCATATTGTCGTGAGCCGAAAAAGAGCAAGTCCAGGTCGATGATTCGCGGGCCTTTGTCTTGCTCGCGAACCCGTCCCATTCGGTCTTCGATCTCCAGGAGCATTCGCAACAGCTCCAGGGCTGTCCATGTCGGCGCGCAGTCCAGTACGACAACCTGATTGGCGAACCAGGGCTGGTTCCGGACGTCCTGGGGTTCCGTGAAATAGACGGGAGAACATGGCCCGAGCCGGGCCTCTTGCAGGTCGTTCAGATAGTCGCGGGCTTGCCGCAGATTGTCTTCCGGATCTCCAAGGTTCGAGCCCAGGCTGATGAACGCCCGCGTGTTTCGGGATTGCGTCATGGCCACACTTGGAAACTGATTTCGATCAATTCAAAAAAGAAAGGGGGGAACGTCATGTTCCCCCCTTTTCTGCCATTATTACAGCTTGGCGATTCGGGCCAAAGCTTCCAACAGACGGTCCTCGCCCACAGTCAGGGCGATGCGAAAGTAACCCTCTCCAGGCGCGCCGAATCCGTTGCCCGGCGTAACCACCACTCCGGTTTTCTGGAGCACCTCGGCCACGAATCCGGTGGAATCCCGACCCTGGGGGACTTTGGTCCAGACATAGAACGTGGCCTCTGGCGAGCGGCACTCCAGGCCGATCTTGGCCAGTTCCGCCACCACCACGTCCCGCCGGGCCTTGTAGATGTCCCGCATCTCCTGGGCAAAGGGTTCGCCGTGCTCCAGAGCGGTCATCCCGGCTTCCTGGACGGCCTGGAAGATGCCGGAGTCGATGTTGCTCTTGATCTTGCCCAGGCCTTGGACCAACTCCTGGTTGCCCACGGCCATGCCCACGCGCCAGCCGGTCATATTGTAGGTCTTGGACAGGGAATGGAACTCGATGGCCACGTCCATGGCCCCGGGGATTTCCAGGATGCTGAGCGGCTTGTTGGCCGGATTGTAGTACATTTCCGAATACGCGGCGTCATGAACCAGGATGGTTCCAAACTCCTGGGCCTTGGCGATCAGTTTCTCGTAGAAGCTGCGCGGGGCCATGGCCGAGGTGGGGTTGTTGGGGTAGTTCAGAAAAAAAATCTTGGCCCGTTGCCACACGTCCTCGGGGATGGCGTCCAGGTCCGGCAAGAAGTCCGTGGACTCGGTCAGCGGGACGAAATGGGTCTCTCCACCGGCGAACATGGTCGCGATGGGATAGACCGGATAGTTGGGCGTGGAGGTCATGACCAGGTCCCCGGGGTCCACAAAGGCCAGGGGGAAATGGGCCAAGCCCTCCTTTGAGCCGATCAGGCTGAGCACCTGAGAGGTGGGGTCCAAGGTCACGCCGAAGCGGGACTTGTACCATCTGGCCACACACTCTCGAAAGGAATTCAGCCCGGAGTAGGACGGATAGCGGTGATTCTCGCTCTTGGCCACGGCCTTGTTCATGGATTGGATGATGAAATCCGGGGTTGGCAGATCGGGATCCCCTACTCCCAGATCGATGATGTCCACTCCCTTGGCCTTGACTTCATTCTTGACCCGATCAATTTCGGCGAACAAATACGGCGGCAACTGCGCCAAGCGCCGCGCCGGCTTGAAATTCGGCATGCTTCAAAACTCCTTGAACATTAAAGGTTCTCGGTTAATGGCGTGTGTCAAATCGCGGTAAAAAACGAAACGCGAGGTTATTGCTCAGGGGAATCCCTTTCCGTCCCTCAGTCCGACGATTTGGTAACGAGAGATGTTCTTCTTTAAATCTATACGGCAGAGGAGTTTGCGTCAAACACCATGGGCCGCTCCGAAAAGCCCTTAGGCTCTTCAATGTGATAGACGTTAATCATTCTGTTCGTGGGATATTGGGATCAACTCAGAATCCCAACCACGGCCCCGGTCATCAAGGTGGCCAGCACTCCGGAGAGGATCGAGCGCGGCCCAAGGGCCGTGATTTCCCGGCTGCGCTCCGGCGCGATGCTGGTCAGTCCGCCGATCAGGATCCCCAGGCTGCCGATGTTCGCGAATCCGCACATGGCGTAGGTCATGATCAGGGTGCTGCGCGGGGAGAGGGTCCCTTCGGGCAGCGCGGCCATCTCCAGGTAGGCCAAGAGTTCGTTAAGGACCACCTTCACCCCCATCAGACCGCCGGCAGCGTGGGCCTCGCTCCAGGGAACCCCGGCCAGCCAAACCAGGGGCATCATCACGTACCCCAAAAGGCCCTGGAGGGTCAGCGGCTCCCCTGCCAAAGCGGGCAACATCCCCAACGCCGCGTTGACCATGCTCACCAGAGCCACCAGTACCACCAACAAAGCCACGATATGCAGGTACATGTGCAGGCCGAAGCCCGTGCCCTTGACCACGGCGTCCATGGAGGAGGCGGTTTCCACGGGTGGAACGACCTCTCCCATGGTCGGCGATTCGGTTTCTGGAATCAGGAGTCCGGAAACCAGGATCGCCGCCGGAGCGCTGATCAGGGACGCGGCCATGATGTGCCCCAGGGCACCCGGCACCACGGAACCGACGATCCCGGCATAGAGCACGAGCACGGTTCCGGCGATGGTGGCCATGCCGCAGGTCATCAGGGCGAACAGTTCGCTCCGGGTCAGGGAGGCGACATAGGGCCGGATGAACAGCGGGGATTCCACCATGCCCGCGAAGACGTTGGCCGCTGCGCCAACCCCCAGTGCCCCGCCAATGCCCAGGGTCCGTCGCAGCATCGCGGAAAAAACCTGAACCAGGACCGGGATGACCTTCCAGTGATAAAGCAAGGCGGTCAGGGCCCCGGTGACGATGATCACGGGTAGAGCCCGGAATGCAAAAATGTAGGCCGCCCCGGTAGAGGGTTCCTCAAAGGGCAGCGCCCCGCCCCCGAGGTAGCCAAAGACAAAGGTGGTCCCGGCCCGGGTACCGCTTTCCAGGGCTTCGGCGGCCTTGTTCAGAAGCAGGAAAAAATCGGTAAACATCGGCATCTTGAGCAGCACCAGGGCCAGACCCAATTGGAGGCCTATCCCGGCAAGGACCAAACGAGGCCGAACTGCCCTCCGGTTTTCCGACAAGGCCCAGGCGATCAGGACGAACGTAAAGAGACCGAATGCGCTTTGCACGGAGAGCAGGGACATCGAAGACTCCAATTTTTTTCAAGGGGGAAGGAAAGCTACTCGTCAAGCCTCTATCATCAAAAGATGGATGGCTTTAACATGCGATTCTGATGGGTCAAATCGGCCGACATTCTGGAAGACCATCAACACCCCACTCAATTTCACAAAAAGCATTGCCATTTACTTCTCATCCGGTTAATCTGGAAGCACTCTAGAAAATGAGCAAGGAGGAACCAACATGAGTATCTCTGGTATTGAAACGGCATGGCAATCCCCGGGCATGCAAAACCAAAACAGGTCGAACTTCGGTGCGGCGGTGGTGGAAAAAACCATGGACACCCTGAACAACGCCTCCGGCTCTTCCTTTGCTCCAGTCGACAAGCAGACTTTCGGGGCCGCCGTGGTGGACAAGACGCTTGAATACATGAACAGCGGGCCAAGCGGCACCAAGGGCGGCTTCGGAGATATGAGCCAAACATACGATTTCGCCAAGAATGTCCTCGGCGCACATGCCACCGGCAAGGGCGCCATTGCCGACATTATGACTTGAATCACCTTCCCCAACCCCCTCCTGATGCCATGCGGACGGCCCCTCCCGCACCATGCCGTCCGCATGGCTTCAAGTTTCCACCGTCCTGCCACTTCTCATCTTTCATCCTCTACTGCACCCAGGATTCGTGTACGCCGTCCTTGAACCGACGTTAGCCCTTGCGGGACTCATGGGCGTCACGTTTTTCGCCGTTGGGCAGTATGTCGCCCGGCATCGCTCCCTCTCCGCCAGCTCGTATCTTTTCAACCAGGCCGCCCTGTTTCTCGGGTTGGCGACCTGGACTGTCTTGTTCCTGCTTCGGCACGATGTGGTGACGGTGGTCGGCCTGTTGCTGGCCATGGCCCTGCTCCACCGCCGCAACCGCGCCCTTGCCGACCGGAAATCAAATGAAAACAGTGAAGAGGGGTAGGCTCAATATTATTATTCCCTGGAGACCTGCCTGACGGCAGACAGGTCACCTGTCCGAAACGCAAAACGCATATTGAGCCAATTGTTTTACCGCCTGCTCCCGTTGGTCGCTCAAAGGCTCAGGGGCCGCCAAGGAATCAATATCGGCGATAGGCGGCGAGTCTTTTGGCTGTCGCATCTTTCCAGCGGAAGACAAAATCTCTTCTTGGCGAACTTGGAGCCTTGAGCGAAGCGAGCGGTTCATTATTCCACGGCCACTTCGTCCAAATCCGCCACCACCACATCCGCGCCGTTGGCCAGCAGAGCCTCCCGGTTGCCGCCCCGGTCCACTCCGATCACCAGGCCAAACTCCCCTGCCCTTCCAGCCTGGACCCCGGAAACGGCGTCTTCCACCACCACGGCCCGGCTCGGATTCACGCCCAGTTCCCGCGCCGCGCTCAGAAAGATATCCGGCGCGGGCTTACCGTCGATGCCCAGCTCCAGGGAATCCACGCCGTCCACCTTTGCTTCGAACAGGTCGAGGGCTTCCGCGGAACGGAGAATCGTCTCCGCATTCTTGCTGGAGGAGATGATCGCGGTCTTGAATCCGCCCTCATGCAGCTTGTGAATCAACTCCACCGTGCCGGGATAGGTCACGGCACCTTCTTTTTCCAGCAGCTTGCCGAACAACTCGTTCTTCCAGTTGCCCAGAGCGTAAACGGTGCCCGTGCCCGGTTCGTCCTCCAGCGAGCCTTCAGGCAAGGATATATCACGGGAAGCCAGGAAGCCCCGCACTCCGTCAAAGCGAGGTTTGCCGTCCACATAATCCAGGTAGTCCCGGCCAAGGTCGAAGGGTTCCTGGGGAACTCCGGTCTTCCGGGAGTGTTCTTCCAGGAATCGGTCGAACATCTCCTTCCAGGCCTTGCCGTGCAGGCCGGCGGTGTCCGTGACCACGCCGTCCATGTCAAAAATCACGGCGTCAAAATGGTCTCTGGACAAAGTCGGAACATTGGTGGGATTGGTCATGGAAACCTCCTTGGGACAAAGGGTCTAAAAAAACACATCTGTGCCGGTTTGACACCCTATTACGGAACTGGCACAGGGCATCACGGCACTCTGCGGACCATCAACACGACTGTCGAATCGTTGGTCATATCAATCTGAAAGCGTAAGGAAAAATCATGTTGCGCAGCGTGGATCGGCTGGCCACCGGGGCGTTGTTCACGGCCACGGTGCTTTGGGCCGGATCGTTCATCGCCATGAAGTTGGCCATCGGAGTTTACGGGCCGATGTTTGTTGTCTTTGCCCGGATGGTTCTGGCCAGCGGCGGCCTGCTGCTTCTGGTGAAGCGCTTCAAATCCGAGCGGTATCAGCGTGGGGACTGGAAACTCCTGCTGTTCATGGCCCTGTGCGAACCCTGTCTCTATTTTGTCTGCGAAGGCATGGCCCTGACCTACACCAGCGCCTCCCAGGCCGGGATGATCGTGGCCATGCTCCCGTTAATGGTGGCCATGGCGGCCTGGGTCGTGCTCAAGGAACGACTGCGGCCCCGGACATGGTTTGGATTTCTTCTGGCCATCCTGGGAGTGATCTGGCTGACCCTGCTCTCGGAAAGCACAGAGCACGCCCCCAATCCCTTGCTGGGGAATTTCCTTGAGTTTCTGGCCATGTGCTGCGCCACCGGGAGCATGATCGCCCTGAAAAAGCTCTGCGTCAGATACAGCCCGCTGTTCTTGACCGCGGTCCAGGCCTTCGTAGGGTTCGTCTTTTTTCTGCCGATCATTTTTTTGCCCAGCACTCCCCTACCGGACACCTTCCACCTGGGAGCCGTGCTCTCCATCCTGTACCTGGGCATCGGCGTGACCATCGTGGCCTACTGGTTCTACAACTTCGGCATCAGTCGCCTCCCGGCGGGCCAGGCCTCGATCTTCGTGAACCTGATCCCGGTGATCACCCTGTTTCTGGGCTGGCTGATCCTTGATGAACAACTCGTGCCCATGCAGTACGCGGCGGCATTACTGGTCCTGGCCGGGGTCTTTCTCAGCCAGGGCAACCAAGCCCCGAGTCGCCCCGCGGAGCTGACCGTACGGCATATACCGAAAAGCTGAATCCGGTATGCACTACAACGACTTTTTTGGGCTTCAACCGATCTTGCTGAAGATTTAACCACGGGGCACACGGGGAGCGCGGGGAAAGAACATCAATGTTTATAAAATATTTTCCCTGTGCCCCCCGTGTGCCCCGTGGTTGAACATCCTGGTCAGACGATGGAAATGGAAGTGTCGCTGTAGTGGTAGTGCCCTCACTTTGAATGAACCGTTCAGCGCACTCCCAGCAGCATCCGCAACACCCCGAACCCGAAAAGGCTCACCGCCACGGCCCTTCCGTACTCCACGTCCAGCAACAACACGAAAAACGCGGCGATGATGCACAGAAAACCGCTCACCAACGGACGCAGGAGTCCTCGCAACCGCTCGTTGATCTGGTCCACGGTATACCGGGAGATTTTGACTTGCAGCTTTTGCTCGCTGAGATCCGTGATGATGGTTTTGACCCGTTTAAAGGTCATGGGCAGGGTACTGATCTCCCGTCGAACCTGGCTGACCAGCCCCTTGTCGAACCCCAGGGCTTTGGGCAGCTTCTCCCGGAGCACGGGCAGGATGTCCTTCACTCCGTTGAAGTTCTCCACGTAATTGGTGCCCAGCCCCTCGATCAGCGTGCTGGCCCGAAGCACGTAGACAACCTCCTGGGGCATCTTGAACGGCGTCTCCTTCATGGAAAAGAGCACGTCCAGGGCCAGGGTCTGCATGCTGGCCGCGTCCAGGTCGATGTTCCCGAAAATGTCGAACATCCGTTCCGCGAACTCCAGCATTTCCTCGGGCGGAGCCGCGGGCGTGATCACGCCCAGGCGCTCGCAAGCCGCGATGAACATCTCGAAGTCCCGGGCCGAGGCTGACTCCACCATTTCGATCATGGCCATCTTGGAGGAATTGGACAGGCGCTTGACCATCCCGAAGTCCAGCAGCACCAGGGTCCCGTCCTCACGTACGAACAGGTTGCCCGGGTGCGGGTCCGCGTGAAACAGTCCCTTGACCAGCATCTGTTCGGTGTAGAAGTCCACCAAGGTGTCCATGATCCGGTCGAACGGGATGCGCAGCCGCTCCAGGGCCGCCGCGTCATCCACCCGTACCCCGTGCTCGAAACTCATCACCAGGGCGTCCTCATTGCTGTATTTGTGGTAATAACTCGGAAAATGAACGTCATCGCGGGTGTACATCTCCCGGAACTTGCGCAGGTTGTCCCGCTCGATGTTCATGTCCACTTCCTTGAGGATCATGGCCGAAAACTCGGTCAATACGGCTTCCAATGAGTTGCGCGTGTAGACGCTGAAAAAGGGCCGGAACAGGCCCAGAAAGAATTCCAGAATCCGGATGTCCACCCGGACCTTGCGCTCGATATCCAACCGCCGGATCTTCACCGCCACTTCGGTGCCGTCCGCCAACTGGG
>SKYX01000110.1 GCA_007127655.1 Desulfonatronum sp. | reverse complement strand
TGGTGGGCAAGGAAGTCCAGGCCGTGCTGCGCGCCGAAAACCAGGAAGCCCGCCAGATCATTGCCGAGAACATGCCCCTGCTCCGCCAGTCCCTGGAATCCCATGGCCTGAAAGTCTCCCGCCTGGAAGTCTCGACCCAGTTGCAGGACCAGAACCAGTTCACCCAGCTCTGGCAGGGCTCGGACGGACAAAAGTTCCAGGAACAGGGCGCCAATACCCAGTGGGCCGCCCTGGGGCGAGGCTTGCAAAAAAATGGTGCCGGAGGCCAGGACGCTCCGGAACAGGCATCGATTTTGCTTAATTCATCCCGAGAAGGCGGCATCAACCTGATCGCCTAGCACAATTTTCCTCTTTCCAGGAGAACGATCATGTCGACAAGCCCATATGTCACTCCCCACGCCGGCAATCTGGTCGGCCGAGCCGAACGAGACTTCGCTCCACCGGACCCGAGGACAGGCGATAAAAGCGGATTGGACAGAGATGCCTTTCTGCGCTTGTTGACCACCCAGCTTGCCAACCAAGATCCTCTCAACCCCTTGGACGACAAGGAATTCGTCGCTCAATTGGCACAATTCTCCAGTTTGGAGCAACTCAGCAACATCTCCGAGTCCATCGAGGGCTTCAAGGATTCGTTTGCCCGTCAGGAAACGCTGAACGCGGTCAACTTCATCGGCAAAGAGATTCGAGCCGAAGGGCGAAGCATCAGCAAGGATGGAGACTCCGTCAGCTCCTTCACTTATTCCCTACCGGACGTGGCTGAAAAGCTGCACATGAACATTTTCGACTCCTTCGGAAATATCGTCCGCACTATCACGTTGCCCGGTCGCATGCCCGGCGAGCACGAATATGTCTGGGATGGCCGGGATCACTCCGGCAATCCCCTGCCCGACGGAGTGTACAGCATTTCCATGGCCGCGGAAGGCAGGCATGGAGAGCCGTTGATGGTTTCCACCAAGACGAGCGGCGTGGTTTCAGCGGTGGTCAGCGAGGATGGCCAAACCTTCCTCCGCCTTCAGGACGGACGAAGAGTCAATATCACGGACGTCAAGGAAGTCGTCGGCGCAGGGACGGCCCAAAGCAACGCGCTGACCTCGGAACTCCAGAATATTACGGGGAATCTGGCGAACCTCAACGGACAGTTTGGCGGGTCATCCTCCACCGAAGACCTTTTGAACAGTCTGATCCAGTAATTCACTGACCCCCTCGCCTTTTTCGGAACGCGAGCGGGCTATACAAGGAGCACAATCATGAGTCTCACCGCGTCAATGTGGACGGGAGTCAGCGGCCTCAAGGGGCATGGCCAGAAAATGGGGGTGATCGGCAACAACATCGCCAACGTGAGTACCGTCGGGTTCAAAGGGTCTCGAATGCATTTTGAAGACTTCATGAGCCAGAGCGTCAGCGTGGCCAACGGCGTGGGCCAGATCGGGCGCGGTGTCGCGGTCGGCGCCGTCCTGGGCGACTTCAGCCAGGGTTCCCTTGAAACCACCAACGAGTCCACCGACGTGGCCATCACCGGCAACGGTTTCTTTACTGTCAGCCCTCCTGGTGATGAAATAAATTACTACACCCGAGCCGGAAACTTCCGTTTTGACCAGGACGGATTTCTCGTCGATCCGCATGGGTACAGGGTTCAAGGCTGGCAAATCGCCCGAGACGCGGTGGATCCGCTGGTTGATGCCATCGATGGTGAGGGTGTTGGTGCTCGACGTGTCAATATTCAGGGTGTGCCCAGAGACATTCAGCTCGACAACTTCCAATCTCCTCCATCTCCCACCTCTACGCTCAACACCGTGGTCAATCTTGACTCCGCCGCCAGGTCCAGGATCGCCGACCTCGAAGCGGCATGGAACGCTGACCCAGGTAACTTGGATAATCAGCAGTATGAATACCAAACCACAATGAAAGTTTACGATGCTAACGGCGGGGCTCATAATGTGACGATATACTTTGACAAAAGGCCAGATGACGATCAAGATGTTATCGATAACGAACCAAATACAATATGGCAATATATTGTAACGATTCCACCTGACGATGATCAGGCGCCAGCTCCTGGTGGGAATGGATTGTTGATGACAGGAGATATTATGTTTAATCCTGCTGGAGAAATAGTTAATATGCGATCCGAACCAACAATACCAACGCAAACTCAAGCAGACCCTCCAGCTGATTTCTTTATTTCAAGAAATGGATATCCAACATTTACTGCAAACTTTCTTGGTGAGCCTCAAAATATTGAGTTTACACTTGGTGGGAGATATGTCGGACCAATAGCAGATCCTGCTGTCAGCGAAATTGATGATTTTCGACCCGATATTGCTGATTGGGAAAGAAATGCTCTCTCCACAACAGCTTATAATAATGCTTCAACCACATTATACCAAACCCAGGACGGCTACACCGCCGGTTTTTTGCAGAACATTTCCGTAAACCGGGAAGGTGTCCTGACCGGACGCTACTCCAACGGACAGGTCCTCGACCTGTATGCGCTGACCATCAACAATTTCAACAACGTCTGGGGATTGAACCGCGAAGGCGGGAATCTGTTTGCGGAAACAGGTGCGTCGGGGGCTCCATTAACGGGAATTGCCGGTACCGGTAACTTGGGGACCGTTTCCTCTAACACCCTGGAACTCTCCAACGTGGACCTGGCCACGGAATTCGTGAAGATGATCAGCACCCAGAAGGGCTTCCAGGCCAACAGCAAGACCATCACCACCACGGACATGATGTTGGATGAAGTGATTCGGATGAAGAGATAGCGAGTTGACGGAACGGCAACCTGCACAGGCCGGGAGCGTGATGCTTCCGGCCTGTTTGTTTTGGGTGTCTTATGTAGGGGCGGCCCTCGCGGCCGCCCTGAGGGGGCGAGGCAACGATGAGGATCGACGAACAAACGCTCAACCGTGCCGCCATGTTGATCTGGGCGAAGGGCAGGCGCAAGGCCTGCCCCTACAAGGCGCGATTATGCACATGATCATCTGAAACAAGATGCCAAAGTGTCAACCAGTTCAGAACCATCCACGGGAATCACATTTAAAAAGGCCCCTGGAGCGCAACTCCAGGGGCCTTGTCGATTATCGGCGATGAAAAAGACTCAGGAATCCGTCTCAACCTTTCCCGCAGCCTCCCCTGCTCCACCTACCGCCCGTTCCAGAATCCGGTACGTCCGGTCCACCATGTTTCTGGGTTCGATCAGCAGGCCGGCCTGGACCATGGCGTTGTCCAGGATCTGTTCGGCCACGGTGCGGGCAAAGGGTTCGTCGGTCTGGCGCAGGGTGGCCAGGCCCTTGATCAGGGGATGGCGGGCGTTGATCTCCAGGTCCTTGGCCGAGATGGGCAGGTCGCCCTGGCGGCCGGCGGCGCGCATGATCCGTTCCATGGAACTGGTCATCTGCGCGTCCGGGTTGACGATCATGGCCGGGCTGCCTT
This sequence comes from Desulfonatronum sp., assembly GCA_007127655.1. GTDB lineage: Bacteria > Desulfobacterota > Desulfovibrionia > Desulfovibrionales > Desulfonatronaceae > Desulfonatronum. The sequence goes on along the minus strand of SKYX01000110.1, from coordinate 5,307 downwards.
CCAGGCGCTTGGACTCCTTGACCTCCTTGACGTGGTCACCGAGCACGCCCTTCATCCAGGCGGCCAGATCCGTGGCCTGGACCTTGTCCAGTTCCTTTTGAGCCTCAGGCTGGTCTTTTTGATCCTTCTGGTCCTCGTCCAGCTCGGGCAGTTCGATGTCCCCCCGGTCCGCGGAAACCAGCTTCTTGCCCTCGAACTCCGCCAAGTGGCCCATCACAAAGTCGTCGATGGGGTCCATGGTGTAGATCACTTCCAGGTTGCGCTTGCGGAAGGCCTCGATGTACGGGCCGGCCTCGATGGCTTCGCGATTGGAGCCGTGGATGTAGAAGATCTCCTTCTGGGCGATCTTCATCCGGCCCTGGTAATCAGTCAGGGAGGTCAGCTTGCCGGGCTCGGTGGTGGAGGACTCGAAGCGCAGCAGCTTGCCCAGGGCTTCCCGGTGGCCGAAGTCGCTGACCACGCCTTCTTTCAGGAAGTAGCCGAAATCCCGCCAGAACGTCTCGTAGGTCTCGGGCTGGTTCTTGGCCGTCTCTTCCAGGTGCTTCAAAAAGCGCTTGGAGACCACGGAATTGATCTTGCGCACCAGGGAGCTGTCCTGCAGGGCCTGGCGGGAGATGTTCAGCGGCAGGTCCTCGGAATCGATCACGCCCTTGAGAAAGCGCAGCCATTCCGGAAGAATGGTCTTGGAGTGCTGCTCAATGAGCACGCGCTGACAATAAAGATTCACCCCGGGCTCGGTGCGGCCCAGGCCGTACTTCTCAAAATTGTCCTTGGGCACGAACAACAGGGCCTTGATGGCCAGAGGGGCGTCGGTGTCGAAATGCAGCCGGAGCAACGGCTCGTCAAAGGCGTTGCCCACGAACTTGTAAAATTCCGTGTACTCCTCGTCCGTGATCTCGCCCTTGCTCTTGGTCCACAGGGCCTGGACCGTGTTCACGGCCTCGCCGTCCATCAGAATGGGAAAAGGCACGAAGCTGGAGTACTGCTTGATGATCCGTTTGATCCGCTCCGGGTCCGCGAATTCGGCCGCGTCGTCCTTGAGTTCCAGGACAATGGACGTGCCTCTCGGCAATTCGGATGCCGCTGTGATGGTGTAGACCCCGCCGCCGTCGGACTCCCAGACATGGCCTGTGTCGTCCTGGCGATACGAGCGGGAGGTCACCCGGACCTTGCCCGCGACCATGAAGGCGGCGTAAAACCCGACCCCGAACTGACCGATCAGGTTGACGTCCTTGGTCCCCTCGGCCAGTTGGGACAGGAAGCTCCTGGTCCCGGAGTGGGCGATGGTCCCCAGGTTGGCTTCCAACTCGCCGCGATCCATGCCGATGCCGGTATCCGTGATAGACAGGGTCTTGGCATCCTTGTCCACCGCAATCCGGATTTCCAAGGGCAAATCCGGGTCCGCCCCAGCGTCGGTCAGACTCTGATGCCTATAGCGCTCCAAAGCGTCCGCGGAGTTGGAGATCAGTTCCCGCAGGAAGATTTCCCGCTCCGTGTACAGCGAGTTGATCACGATATCGAGGATCTTCTTGACCTCGGCCTGAAACTCCCTGGTTTCACCAGTTCCTTGCGATGCGTTCACGTCCATATCCGTTCTCCTTCACCTTTCTAGGGATGATTCTTGATCCGCCACACAACAAAAAGTGCCTACAGATAATATTTTGTGCCGCGGCGTCAACCCGTGGGAAAGGATACGGAGGAGATTTTCGTTCCCGGGCTCCAACCTGGGAACGAAAATCAGGGTCGAAATCGGAAAAACGCACAGGCCAACCACTCACCCCAAAGGGCTGAGCAGGTCCCGGACCCGGTCCATATTCAGGTTGGCATGCAGGTCCCCTAGCTGAGAACCCTGCCCGGCCCGTTTGATCTGCTCAAGGCTTTGCTGGGCATCACCGAAAGAAACCTCTCCACCCTCGGCGGTAAAAGCGCGCCGAGGATGAATGCTCGTCCGGTCCCCATCCGCCAGAGGCTGGACACCGTGCTTGAGGTCCTGAATTTTATCCTGGAGGGCCTTCAAGTAGTCATGGCCGACAAATTTACTGTCGGTACCGTCGATCTTCATGGTCTTGCTCCTTCCTTGTCGGCTATAAAAGGTAGTCAAAAAATGCAGCCTGCCTTGAAATCAGGAAGCTTTGCAAAATGAAGGCCGTGTGTGCATGACATTGCGCAGGTGGCGTAGGGGCGACCGGCCGGTCGCCCCTACATTGTGCGGATGCAAGAAAGGGAGGGCGATGATATGTCAATCAATTCAGAACCATCCTGGATTTCCCAAATTGATTGGATTTAACCCCGAAGGGATGGAGACGTAGGCCCGGTGTTTTGAACCACCGGATCAAGGTGCGATAACGCCCCACTCCACCAGGCGGGCGTGGGCGTACTCGGCTTGTTCGCCCTGGCGGACGCTGCCGAGAAAACGCTGATATTCCTGGGCGGCCTGCTTGCGGCGCCCCATGGCTTCCAGGGAGATGCCCTTCAGAAAAACCGTGTTCGGGTTGCCGGGGAGCAGTTTTTCATAGCGATCAAACTGATCATAGGCGGCTTCGAACTGGCCCAGTTTGAGCTTGGCCACGCCGCTGACATGGTGGGCCTGGGCTTCGGCGGGATAGATGTTCCGGGCCTTATCCGCGAAAAACTCGGCCCGCTGGGGCCGGTCCATGGCCAGTTGGCATTTGGCCATCAGCATCAATCCGGCATAATCCTCCGGGGCTTGGCGCAAGGCGTCGTCCAGGGCGGTTTCGGCCGGGGAAAACTGTTCCTGGCGCATCAGCTTTTCCCCTTCCTGCATTTTTTCAATGGCCCCCTTGATGCGGCGCAGCCCGGCGGTGTGATCCATATACCGCTCCCGATACAGAGGCTGAGCACGGGCGTGACCATACGTGGTCCCGGCCTCCCGGACGGCGGTTTGATAACGTTCTTCGCTCATGGGATGGGTGGAGAACATCATCTCAATGGCCGAGGGGTTGTTCTTTTGCATGTTGCGCAACACGTCCATCAGGCCGACCATGCCTTCGGGGCTGTAGCCGGATTTGGTCATGTACTCCATGCCCAGATTGTCCGCCTGACGCTCGTCGTTACGACTGTAATGAGCCAGCAGTGCCCCGGCGGCAACTCCACCCAGTCCTGCGGCAACGGCTCCCCAGGTTTCGCCTTGGGACGCCAGGGCCACGGAAGCGCCCAAAAGGACAACACTGGTCAGGATGCCCGTGGACATCCGCGCCGCCGTATGCCGGGCGTTGACATGACCCATCTCATGCCCCAGCAACCCGGCCAATTCAGCCTCGTCCTGCATTTCCAGCATGATCCCCCGGGTGGTGGCCATGCTGCCTCCTGGGAAGGTGTAGGCATTGACGTAGGTCGCGTTCACGCACCGATACGAGTACGGCATGTGCGGACGATGGGTGAACCCCGTCATGCTCTCCCCCACCGTGGAGATGTACTGGTTCAGCCGAACGTCCTGAACCGCTCCATAGTCCGCGGAAAACTGATGCGGCGAATGCTCCTTGTCCAGGGCGATTTCATTGGCCTCGGACAGAAACATCAACTGTTGCTGCCCCGTGACCGGATTCACGGCACACCCCGCCACGGCCCCCGCGCTCCCCACCGTGGCCAACCAAATAAAATCCCGCCTGGTCATGGACCGGACCGCCACCCGACGTGCAAAGCCTGTATTCCGATGCTGCATAGTCTTCCTCATTGCGTAGTTTCCCTTACCACTAACAGCGACACTTGGATTTCCATCGCCTGACCAGGATGATCAACCACGGGGCACACGGGGAGCACGGGGAAAGAACTCCAATAATCTCAAAAATATTTTCCCCGTGCCCCCCGTGATCCCCGTGGTTCAATCTTCAGCAAGATCGGCTGATGCCCGAAAATGTCGTTCTAGTATTACCATTCCCTGGGCTGAAACTGGTCGTCGTTGCGGATGATCACGGCGTCGCCGCTCTGGGCCAGAACGAACAGCCCCTGACGGTAGGCGTACCGGGCCGCCTCGTCCAGAACCACTATCCCGGCCACCGCGCCCATGATCCGACTGTCCTGAAGCCTGGGCATCAACCGCTTGATTTTCTCCAGACGCATCAGGTGCTCCCGAACGTCCTCCACCCCGAGCCTGCTCTTGCATTCCACGGCCAGGGCCACATTGTCGTTGGTGACCAACAGGTCAATCTCCATGGCCTCCCCATCACGCTGAATGCTGACCCGGGGTGACACGACATGAACGTCGTATCCCCGCTCCTGGAACAACCGGACCACGGCGGGCCGGACCATTTCCTGGGCAAAATCGCCCAATCGGTCGCCCAGGCTGGATATCTTCCGGTCCGTTTCCTTGAATTTTCGGTCAGTCTCCTTGAACTTGAGATCCGTCTCCTTGAATTGACGATCCGTTTCCTTGAACTGGCGATCCGTCTCCTTGAATTGTCGATCCGTTTCACGAAAAAGGGCCTTGATGTCGTCAAAGTACCCGCCGACTTCTTCCCTGGTTGCGAATTCGGTCATGGATGTATCCTTTTCTGAATGGTCAAATGGAGCCGTCAAGGATGTCTCCATCGTCATAACTCTCCCAGCGGAAACGTCAAGCGTGCCCCGACTCCACCGCCGCCTTGGCCATGGCCAGTCCGGCGTTGAAAATCGTCGCCGCGACGGCGGGCTTGGTGTGATACCCACTGGTCTTGGTGGTATGCTGGCGGATCACGAGGACTTCCACGTCGTTTTCTACTTTGAATTCCTTGATCACGCCTTTGGGCGGCGCGATGTCCCGTGTTGCCGCCTCCAGCCCGTAGCCCTGCCTGGCCACCAGAACCACGTAGGCGTAGGGATAGCTCGTACCCTTGACGTCGTTGGTCACCACTTGGACGTACATGCCCAGAAACGTCTCGGGCGCATCCGGGATGCGGACGCGCAGTTTGACGTCCTCGGGAATCTTCGCCTCGCCCCGCAAAAGCATCATCACCGTGACCTGGTCCTCGTCGATCTCCTTTTGGGCGCTTGCCAGGAGGGCTTCCAAGGCCTCCACCTTGACCATCATCTTGGGCAGCCGCAGGATGCGCCGGGTGCCGGTGATCCAGTGCGGCCCCAGCAGAACCAGGGCATTGAACAGCAGGATCCGGGCTTCCGGGGGATACGGGGCGAACCCGTATTCCAGGTAATGGAAAATCGCGTAGGCGGTCGGGGCCGCGAGAACGACCAGGGTGATCAGCCCCAGGGTGTTGGTCACGTCCATGGCCGAGCGGTTCCAGCGCAGCATTTTCCGGTCCAGTTCCTGAAGATCATGCAGGCGCTGGATATCCACGTTCTCCCAGTCCGATC
>SKYX01000371.1 GCA_007127655.1 Desulfonatronum sp. | reverse complement strand
TCAACCCGTTCCGGGGTTTTGCAGACCACCTTCCAGGAAGAAACCGAAACGGATCTCTTTGGCGAACAGGCCGTGCTCTGCGGAGGGGTCAGCGCCCTGATCCGGGCCGGCTACGAAACATTGATCGAGGCCGGGTATCAACCCGAGGTGGCCTATTTCGAATGCATGCACGAGTTGAAGCTGATCGTGGACCTGCTGTACGAGGGCGGGTTCAAGAAGATGCATCACTCCATTAGCGACACCGCGGAATACGGCGACCTGACCCGCGGACCGCGTTTGGTGGACGGACGGGTCAAGCAGGAAATGAAGCGGGTTCTGGAGGAGATCCAGCAAGGCCAGTTCGCCAAGGAATGGATTCTGGAGAACCAGGCTGGTCGTCCCGCTTTTTATGCGCTGCGCAGACAGGTGGAGGAGCATCCCATCGAGGAAGTCGGCGAGCGATTGCGGGGCATGATGGCCTGGCTGCAAAAGTAGCCCGTTGCGAACATCGTAAACGTAAACGGCTTTCGCCGTGACTCGTCCATCCGTCCCGCCTTCGCCCTGGTTCGAAGGCGGGATTTTTTTATCACACCCTTTGCTGGTATCATCCCATGCCCCCAACGACCCCCACCTCCCATACTTCCCCAATGCCCTCCGCCAAGCCCGTTGTCCTGGTGATCGACGATGAACCCGGCCACCGGCTGATGATCCGTGCCGTTTTGGAGGACGTGGGCTGGGCGGTGCTGGAGGCCGCGGACGGTGGCAAGGGCCTGGATGCCTGCCGCGGGAAGACGCCCCTGGATGCGGTCCTCCTGGACATTCGCCTGCCGGACCAGGACGGCATCACCATTCTTCAGGAGATCAAGGCCCTGCATCCGCGATTGCCCGTGATCATGCTCACGGCCTTCGGTAGCGTCGGATCAGCCGTGGAGGCCATGAAGCTGGGGGCTTTCGACTACCTGACCAAGCCCGCGGACAACGAAGAACTCAAGGCCGTTCTGCTTAAGGCCCGGGATTATCTGGGGCTGGTCCGGGAAAATCAGGACTTGCGTCGAGCCCTTGGCGAGGAGGACGGACGCCCGCGTCTGGTGGGACAAAGCCAGGCCATGCGTCGGGTGATGGACCTGATCCACCAGGTCGGGCCCACGGAAGCCACGGTCCTGGTCCTGGGCGAATCCGGGACCGGCAAGGAACTGGTGGTCAAGGCGATCCACGCCTCCAGCCTGCGCCATGCCGGCCCGCTGGTGGAAATCAACTGCGCGGCTTTGCCCGGTGAACTCCTGGAGAGCGAACTGTTCGGCTACGTCAAGGGCGCTTTCACCGGGGCGGTGAGCAACAAGCCCGGTCGATTTCAAATGGCCGAAAAGGGCACGCTGTTTCTGGACGAAGTGGGGGACATGCCCCCGCCCCTACAGGCCAAGTTGCTGCGGGCGCTCCAGGAGCGCACCGTGGAACCGTTGGGGGGGACCCAGGCCGTCCAGGTGGACGTGCGTATCATTGCCGCGACGCACCAGGATCTGCCCAAGCTGGTGTCCTCCGGGGCATTCCGCGAGGATTTATACTTCCGGTTGAACGTCCTGGAGCTCAAACTGCCCCCCCTTCGGGAACGGCTTGAGGACCTGCCCTTGTTGACCCGCCATCTCTTGCACAAATTGTCCCTGAAAAATCGCAAACCCTTTCGAGACATGGGGCCCGGATTTTTGGAGACCCTCACGGCCTACCGCTGGCCCGGAAACGTCCGCGAACTGGAAAACGTGCTGGAACGGGCCTTGATTCTGGCCCGCTCGGACATGCTGACACCGGACTTGTTGCCGGATCATGTCCGGGAGACCGAAAAAACATCTCCGCTTTCCGCGGTATCAACCTCGAAATCCATCCAGTATGCTCGCTTCGACGACGTTGCTGACGAACCCTCGTTTAACGCCGCGGAACGCCAGGTGCTGATAACCGCGTTGGAAGCCCAGGGCGGTCACCGAGGCAAAGCGGCCGAGGCGCTGGGGATCAGTCGCAGAACATTACAATACAAACTGAATAAGCACGGACTGACGTCACGGTGAAAACATGAGCGAGAATGCTCTCTCCAGGGCCGCCCAAAGCCCGCGGCCCGGTTGCGATGCCCAGGTCCTGTTCAATTCCGTGGTGGAACGGATTTACCTGGCGGATCGCTTTCACGATCTGCTTCCAGACATCGAAACCTCCTTGCTGCACTTGCTGCGGGCCGAGCGATTGACCGTTTACCAGCGCTTACGCGCCGACCAGGTGATCGTCTCCAAGTTCAAGAGCGGGGATGAGATCAAGGAGATTCGCGTCCCGCTCTCGCCCACCTCCATTGCCGGATACGTGGCCTTGAATCAAGTCCCCGTGCTGATCAGAGATGTTTACGACGCTGACGAACTGCAACAGATTCATCCCGCCTTGCGCTTCAACATGGCCTTTGATCAGCGGACCGGTTTCCGGAGTCGGTCCATGGTGGTGGTGCCCATCATCCATAAAGGCGTCGGGCTGGGGGTGGTGCAGCTCTTGAATTGCAAGGCCGGAGCGTCCTTCACCGAAGTCGATCTGCGCAACGCCTCTAAGTTGGCGACTATTTTGGGGCAGAAATTTTCCTCGGAGTTTCAGGGGACCAACGGTCCCTTCGAGCATCTGGTCCTGAAGGATCGCATATCCAGAGACCGTCTCGAACAGTTTTGCCGCCGTGCTGTTGAGGAAGGCGTGGATGTCTGCACACTGCTGATCAGTGAGGCCGGGCTACGACCTGACGAAGTGGGACATTCCCTGGAGCGGTTCTACCAAGTGCCCTTCCATGCTCATGATCCAAACCTGACCCCGGCCTTGGATCTGGTTCGGCACGTTTCCGTGGACTATCTGCGCAATCAGAACTGGATTCCCTTGTCCGGGAACGCGGACGAGGTCGTTATTTTGATCGACAACCCCTCGGATATGCAGCGAATTACGGAAATCCAAAAGATTGTCCGAGCCGATCGATATGTCTTCCGTATTGGGCTGCCCGCAGACATTCAGCGTTATCTTGGGCAGGATCTGCGGGCCAAAGATGAGGCGGATATCTCCGACTTGGTTGTCCGCCTAGAGGAAGAGGGTGGAGCCTGTGATCTGACGGAAGACGTGGATGACACCCTCAGCGAGAACACGGCCACTGTGATCCAGTTGGTCAACAAACTGATCCTGGAGGCTTACCGCCAGAACGCCTCGGACATTCACATCGAGCCGGAAAAAGGCGCTGCTCCGGCCCTGGTCCGGTATCGTGTGGACGGCTTGTGTCGTCCAACCTTGCGGATACCTGCCAGCCACGTCCGGGCGGTTATCGCCAGGATCAAGGTCATGTCCGGCTTGGACATTTCCGAGCGCCGCAAACCACAGGACGGAAAATGTCTGGTTCGTCTGGTCGACACCCCGTTGGAGCTGCGTGTAGTGACCATGCCCACGGTGAACGGGGAAAGCGCCGTATTGCGGCTCTTGGCCGCAAGTCGGGCCCTGCCTCTGGATAAATTAGCCCTGTCCCCACGGACCATGGATCGGACCACGGAGCTGATCGCTCGGCCTCACGGTATCTTCCTGGTGGTCGGCCCCACCGGTTCGGGCAAGACCACGACCCTGCACGCGGTTCTTGGGCATATCAATAATTCGGACCGGAAAATCTGGACCGCCGAAGATCCGGTGGAGATCACCCAGCCGGGGCTGCAACAACTTCAGGTCCAGCCCAAGATCGGCGTGACTTTTGCTTCAGCGCTGCGATCGTTCCTGCGAGCCGACCCGGACGTCATCATGATCGGCGAAATGCGGGACGCGGAAACGGCCCAGGCCGGCGTGGAAGCATCGCTCACGGGCCACCTGGTCTTCTCGACCCTGCACACCAACTCCGCGCCGGAAACCCTGGTCCGACTGCTGGATCTGGGCATCGATCCCATTAGTTTTTCCGACGCCCTGTTGGGGGTTCTCGCGCAAAGACTGCTGCGTACGCTCTGCGAAAAGTGCAAGGTTCCCTACACGCCTTCTTCCGAGGAGCTGGAGGCGATGGTGCATCATTATGGCGAGAAGTATGCTGAAGAGTTGGGTTTGCCAACCAATCCGCCATCCCTGTACCGGTCAGCGGGCTGCTCCGCGTGCGGAAATTCCGGATACAAAGGGCGCATGGGGATCCATGAGCTTTTGGTGGGCACTCCGGAAATTCGGGCCATGCTGGCAAGCAAGGCCGGAGCGACGGAACTGCGCCGTCAGGCCATGGCCCAGGGCATGCGCACCCTGATGCAGGACGGGATTCAAAAGGTTTTGCGCGGCTGGAGTGACTTTGATCAGGTTCGGCGAATCGCGGTGTGACCAACAGGTCGTCAGGTTCGAGAGTCGTGAGGGAGGACGTCGAAAAAAAACGAAAGCGGATCATTTGATCCGCTTTCGTCGCTTCCGGTTTGCGCCGGTTTGGTTGTATTGTTTGAACAGGCTAGGCAGACAAGTTGCGTGTCTTCATCCGCGCCAGGGCGCGTTGGAGTGCAGCCTGGGTTTTGGCGAAGTCGATCTGGGCTTTTTGTTCTTCAAGCCGTTTTTCTGCCCGCTCCCGAGCCTTTCTGGCCCGCTCCAGGTCGATCTCCTCGGCCCGTTCGGCCACTTCGGCCAGGACGCTCATCTTGTTTGAGGAAACCTCGGCAAAGCCGCCGGAGATAAAAATCCAGTGCTTTCGCCCGTCTTTGTTGTAGTGCAAGCTGCCGACACCCAGGGCCGCCAGAAAGGGAGCGTGGTCCGGTAGAACGCCGAACTCGCCATTGAACCCCGGAGCACCAATAAACTCGACGTCCTCACTGAGGAGCTTCCGGTCGGGAGTGACGATTTCCAAGTGTATGGTCTTGGCCATAATCTGCCACCTTCCAGCTTAGAGATTCTTCGCGTTTTCCAACGCTTCCTCAATGGTACCGACCATGTAGAAGGCCTGTTCAGAAATATCATCGTGCTTGCCTTCGATGATTTCCTTGAATCCGCGGATGGTGTCCTCAAGCTTCACGTAGCGGCCTTCCTTGCCGGTAAACTGCGCGGCAACGAAGAAAGGCTGGGACAGGAAGCGCTGGATTTTCCGAGCACGGGCAACGGTGACTTTGTCGTCATCGGATAATTCGTCCATACCCAGAATGGCGATGATGTCCTGCAGATCCTTGTACTTCTGAAGGATCATCTGCAACTGTCGAGCGGTATCGTAGTGCTCGTTGCCCAGAACCAACGGATCCAGAATGCTGGACGTGGAGTCCAGCGGGTCCACCGCCGGATAAATACCCAATTCCGCGATCTGACGCGAAAGAACGATGGTTCCGTTCAAGTGGGCAAAGGTGGTGGCCGGCGCGGGGTCGGTCAAGTCGTCCGCAGGGACGTATACGGCCTGCACCGATGTAATGGAACCCTTGGTCGTGGAGGTGATCCGCTCCTGGAGTTCACCAAGGTCCGTGCCCAAAGTCGGCTGGTATCCAACAGCAGAGGGCATCCGGCCCAGAAGCGCGGACACCTCGGAACCGGCCTGGGTGAACCGGAAGATGTTGTCCACGAACAGCAACACGTCCTGGCCTTCCTCGTCGCGGAAGTATTCCGCGGAAGCCAGCGCAGTCAGTGCGACGCGGGCCCGGGCTCCTGGAGGCTCGTTCATCTGGCCGTAGATCAAGACGGCTTTTTCGATAACTCCAGCGTCCTTCATTTCATGATACAGGTCGTTCCCTTCACGAGTCCGCTCGCCAACACCGGCGAACACGGAAATGCCGCCGTGCTGCTTGGCGATGTTGTTGATCATCTCCATCAAAATAACGGTCTTGCCCACGCCGGCGCCGCCGAACATGCCGATCTTGCCCCCCTTGGGGAAGGGGATCAACAGGTCGATGACTTTTACGCCGGTTTCCAACAGCTCAACCTTCGTGCTCTGCTCGGTGAAGCTTGGTGCCGCTCGGTGAATGGGCATCATCTTCGAGGAGTCGATGGGTCCGAGTTCATCCACGGGAAGACCGACAACGTTCATGATCCGGCCAAGAGCGGGCTGGCCCACAGGAATCATGATTGGCTTGCCGGTGGCCTTGGCCACGTTGCCCCGCACCAAACCGTCCGTGGCGTCCATGGCGATGCAGCGAACCAGGTTGTTTCCTAGGTGCTGCGCCACTTCGACCACCAGGTCGGGAGCGTCTTCGTTGTTGGCGTTGTGAATTTCCAACGCACTTAAAATGTTGGGCAACTTTCCTTCCGGAAAGGCCACGTCCACGACTGGCCCAATGACTTGCGCCACCTTTCCTTCCATAAGTTCACTCATCTACTACGCCCCCTCTTTAGGCTGATTTCAGTGCTTCAGCGCCGCCGACGATATCCATCAGCTCTGTGGTAATGGCGCTTTGCCTGGCCTTGTTATAAACCAACGTCAAAGATTTCGACAATTCGTCACAATTTTTCGTCGCGTTGTCCATGGCCCGCATCCGAGCGGCATGTTCGCTGGCGTTCGTATCCAGAAGCCCTCTGTATATCTGGACGTTCACGAACCGAGGCAGCAATTCGGCCAGAATGCCTTCCACCGAGGGTTCGTAAATGTACTCGCTGGCGGGGCCCTGGATGTCCTCCACCTCGGCTGTTTCCGAAGCGATGGGCAGGACGCGCAGAACAGAGACCTCCTGCTTGGAGAAGCTGATGAACTTTCCGAAGATGATGATCACTTCATCGAATTCGTGGTTCAAGTAGCTGTTCATCAGGCTTGTGCCCAGTTCCGTGCCCAAGGTGAAGTCAAAGGTGTTCATCACGTTGACGTGATCGGCACGGATGGGCCACGGTTGCTTGCGCATCACGTCCCGTCCCTTTTTGCCGACGCAGATGATCTCTACTTCCTTTCCAGCGGCTTCTTTTTCCGCCGCCAGCCTGCGGGCCTTGTTGGTCAGGTTGACGTTGAAGCTGCCGCACAGTCCGCGGTCCGCGGTGACCAGAACGATCACGACCTTTTTGATTTCCTCGCGTACCTCAAGCAGCGGGTGAGCCGTGGCGTCCGTGCGGCCGCTCAAATCAGTGAGCATTTCATAGAACTTATCCGCATACGGTCTGAATTGCTCAATACGTTGCTGAGCCTTGCGCAATTTCGCCGAGGCCACCATGTTCATGGCCTTGGTAATCTGCTTGGTTTTCTTGACCCCGCCGATCTTGCGCTGAATGTCCTTCAAAGAAGCCATTGTACTCTCCTCAACGGTTATTCAGCCTGAAAGGTCTTCTTCATCGTCTCGATGGCTTCACGCAGCTTGGCTTCAAGATCTGCGTCCAGGGCCTGCTTGGTTTTGATGGCGTCCAGGATGTCGGCACGCTGGTTGCGCATGTATTCGAGCAACTCGGTCTCGAACTTGGCCACGGCGGAAACCGGCAGATCGTCCATCAGGCCGCGGGTGCCGGCGTACAGGGAAATGACCTGTTCGGCCGCGTTCATCGGCTGATACTGTGGCTGCTTCAGCAATTCCACGAGGCGCATACCGCGGTTCAAGCGCTGCTGCGTGGATTTGTCCAAGTCGGACCCGAACTGGGCGAAGGCGGCCAGTTCGCGGTACTGGGCCAAATCCAGGCGCAAGGTTCCTGCAACCTGTTTCATGGCCTTGATCTGAGCGGCGCCGCCCACGCGAGAGACGGACAGCCCGACGTTGATGGCCGGACGAACACCGGCGTAGAACAGGCTGGGCTCCAGATAGACCTGACCGTCGGTGATGGAGATAACGTTGGTCGGAATATAGGCGGACACGTCGCCGGCCTGGGTTTCGATGATCGGCAGGGCGGTGAGGGAGCCGGCACCCATGGAGTCGTTAAGTTTGGCGGAACGTTCCAGCAGGCGGGAGTGGTTGTAGAAGATGTCACCGGGGAAGGCTTCACGTCCCGGAGGACGACGCAGCAGCAGGGACATCTGGCGGTAGGCCACGGCCTGCTTGGAAAGGTCGTCATAAATAATCAGGGAGTGTTTGCCGCTGTCCCGGTAGTATTCGGCCATGGTGCAACCGGAGTAGGCCGCTATGTACTGCAGGGAGGCTGGTTCGGAAGCCGTGGCGGAGATGACCGTCGTGTATTCCATGGCGCCGTATTTGCGCAGGGTATCCACGACCAGGGCGACGGTTGACTTCTTCTGGCCGATGGCCACGTAAAAGCAGTGGATGTCGCTTTCCTTCTGGGCCAGAATGGCATCCAGGCAGAGAGCCGTTTTTCCGATCTGGCGGTCGCCGATGACCAATTCGCGCTGTCCGCGGCCGATGGGGGTCATCGCGTCGACGGCCTTCAGCCCCGTGTACATGGGCTCGTGGACAGACTTTCGGGCCACGATGCCGGGAGCCTTGATTTCAACTTTACGAATTTCCTTGGATTCGATGGGGCCCAGGCCGTCCAGGGGATTTCCCAGGGGGTCGATGACCCGGCCGACCACTGCGTCGCCCACGGGCACGGAAAATATCCGCCCGGTACGTTTGACCGTGTCGCCTTCCTTGATGTGCATGACATCGCCCAACAGCGCGACGCCGACGTTGTCCTCTTCCAGGTTCAACACCATGCCGTATACGCCGCCGGTGAATTCCAACAGCTCCATGGCCATGGCGTTTTCCACGCCGTAGACACGAGCGATGCCGTCACCTACGGAGAGGACGACGCCGGTTTCGCTCATTTCCACGCGCTGTTCGTAATTCTGAATCTGGCTCTCAATAATTTTGCTGATTTCATCTGCTTTGATCTGCATGGCCGTTACTCACCCCTCTTGATGGTTTCTTTCATCGCGACCAGTTGGGCCCGAAGGCTGGCATCCAGTACCCTGTCCCCAAT
>SKYX01000061.1 GCA_007127655.1 Desulfonatronum sp. | reverse complement strand
TCCCAGGGCCGGTCGCAGGGCCTCGGGCAGGAGGGGGTTGGGGGCGGCGGTCCGGGGCAGAACCCCTTCCACGCATTCCAGTACGATCACCTTGTCGAAGCACAACAGCCGACTTTCCAGGAGTCCCATCACCTGCCAGGACGTGAGCGGCTCCCCGCTGAACGGGATGCGCTCCAGTCCGAGGCAATTCCAGAACACGCTCCACAGGTCCGCCGGAGGCAATGCCCGGTTCCGGCTCAGGGTCTGCTCCAGGTTCGGAAGGACTTTGGAATAGAGTGCGTGGACCGCGTGCATTTCCAGGACCGAAGGGGCCCGCTCCCGCACCTGCAGGCCGTCCAGGAGGCGGAGCAGGAATCCGCGCAGGTCATCCAGGGTGGTCAGGTCCAGGGCCTCGTGAAAAAGAGCCGCCAGCCCGGCCATGCCGGGTTCCGTGGGCTTTGCGGTATCGATCTCCGCCCGCTCGTCCTCAAGCTTGCTCTCATATCCGTCCCCGTTTCCGGCTTCGCTCCCAGCCTCACTATCCACGGCAAAACATTCCCCAAGCAGTTCCGCCAGGGCCGCTGAATCCAGAAAGGCGTGTCCTCGTTCCTGGATCAGGCGGCGCAGGCGGGCCAGGCCTCCGCCGGGCAATAGCCGCCGCACCCAGGGATTTTGCCAGATATCCAGGTAATCCCGACTGGCCGGCCCCACGCCGGTGAGGCGACCGTCCCGGGCCATGCGGGTCAGGGTTTGCAGGAGCAGGCCCAGGGCCGAGCGCTCCAGGGGCAGGCCCAGGGTGACGTTGACCTCCTTGTCCATGGGCAGGTGGGCCAGCACGGGGCGTAGCAGGGCCGGGTCGGGCAGGATGACGGCCACTTTTTCGTCTTGTTTCCAGGATGCGGCGTCCTCGGCCAGACGGCGCAACTCGGAGTGCAGGTCATGGGCCAGAATGAAGGTGGGGGCCAAGTCCTGGGCCAAGTCCTGGGCCAAACCCTGGGCCAAACCCTGGGCCTGACCCTGGGCCTGACCCTGGGGCTGGCTTGGCTCAGGCTGGTCGCCGAGGGCGAATTCCCAGTCCAGATCGGCCTTCCAGGCCGCGGCCCAGCGTTGCAAGGGCTCGGGCAGGGGCTGGTCGGCCTGCCACCAGAGTTCCGCCCCGGACCGGCGCAGGGACTGGACCAGATCGGCCTCGGTCCGGGTCAGGGCGAACAGGCCGCAAAGGTAGGTCGGGCCGCCCGGCCTCTCTGGAAGAAAGTTTGGTCGGATTTGCGGCCGCGGATCAAAAAGACCGGGCTTTGTTCGAATGTCCATTGCTTCTGGATTCCCGCCTTCGCGGGAATGACCTGAATTGGCGGACGTCGCGGTCGTCATGCCCGCGAAGGCGGGCATCCAGGCCATGCCTGCCTCACGTTGATGAGCGGACGGGATTCGGGCGGCCAGGGTTGCCGGGGTGGCCAGGTTGCGGGCCGCGAGATGCTCGTGGAACGCGGCCTGGACCGCACCCAGGTCGGCCAGCAGCCGCGAGGCCGCTTCCGGCAGGTCGTCCGGAGGATGGTCCAGGGCCTGGGCCGTGATCCGCTCCCGGTCCAGCTCATCCAGTACCTGGGCCAGACGCAGCCCCCAGGGCAGAAACCGATGCCAGGGCGTGGCTTCCTTGTCTTTTTTCAGGTCGGCGTCGATTTCGTGCAGTAGCCAGGCCTGGTCCAGCGGGGTGGCCAGGGCCGGGGGATCATCCGAGGCCAGGCAGGCCTGGCGCAGAATCCAGTCTTCCAGGCTGGAGCAGCGCGGAGGCAGAAAGGGCGCGCCCAGGGAGCGGGCCAGGGCCTGATGCAGGTAGATGCGCGGTCGACGGTGGGGAAAAATGACCTGGATGTTGGCCATGGCCACGAGAGGTGCATCGGTGCAGCGAGCCCTGAGGTGGTCGTGGAGCAGGGCAATGGGGTCGGCCTGCAGGGGCAGGACGCGGATGGGTGGTGTGTGATCCTCCGGAGGGCTCGGGAGCAGGGCTTCTGGAAACGGGCGGGTCGAAGATTCTGGTTTCTCAGAGGGCGAATCCGGGCGGAGTTGTGGTTGCACGGGCGGGAGCGTGACCATCTCGGCTCGCTCCAGATTGACCAGCGCTCCATGGCATTCCCGGCCCAGCAGGTCGGCCAGGAGACGTTGATAGGAGCGGATCTGGGCTCGGTCCGCGTCCGGGTCGCCCGCGCCCAGCTTGAAGTCCAGCACCCAGGCCGTGCCGTCCGGCAGCAGGACCAGGCGGTCCACCCGGACCAGGGTGTGCGGAGCCGTGGGGGCTGAAACCTGGGCCGGAATCACGATTTCCTGCTCTGCCAGGGCCAGGGCCGTTTCGGAAAAAAGTTCGGCCATCAGGGGGTGGGCCAGGGTTTGGACCATGGCCGAGGCCAGCGGTGCGAGGTCCAGGCGGGCCGGGTGCACGCCCAGCAGGGCACGGGCCTGGCGTAGACGGAGGTGCATCGCGGCGTGGTTGGTGTCGCCGGGGCCGAGCAGGGCCAGAGCCTGATGGGCCACGTCGCCGTGCAGCCGCCGCGAGGTCGCGGCCGGGTCGGTCCAGGACGAGGCGTCCGGTGGGGCCAGGAGCAGGTGGGGAAACAAGGGGTCGCGCATTATTGGGGTGTTGTTGGGGTCTCGGTCATCAAGGCCCGCAGCCAGTCCGCGGCCCGGGAGACTTTGGACGTCGTGCCCGTGGGCAGGAAGAGGCGAAGGCTCTCCCGGGCCCTGGTCAGGGCCACGTAGAGCAGGTTCAGCTCCTCGGCCATGGAGTGGACCTGCTCCTGGTCCATGATCAGGGCCACCTCGTCGGCCCGGGGCTTGGTCGTGGATATCAGTCCCGGGCGGCCATCCTCGGTGGGCAGGAGCAGATGGGTCGGACGGTTCTTTTCGCCGTAGCTCAGCAGGGGCAGAAAGACATGGGGAAACTCCAGGCCCTTGGCCTTGTGCACGGTCATCACCCGAACCGCGGCCAGCCCCTCGGGCAACCCGACCACGCAGGCCCCGGCGTTTTCCTCCCAGAACTCCAGAAAGGCGGACAAGGTGGCCTGGCCCTGGATTTCGGCCTGAAAAGCCGTTTCCAGCAGTTTTTCCACCCAGGCCCACTGACCCAGGGGCAGCTCGCGGAGCCGGAAATGGGCCGCCGCAATCAGCAGCAGTTCATAGGCGCCTGAGAGCCCGGCCCGTTCCCAGAAGGGCTGGAGGTGTTCGGCCCAGAATTCCGGGTGCTCTTTTTGGAGTCGCAGGGAGAGGGAGCGGGAGGTCGCGACGTCCTGGTCCGGGTGGGCGATTGTCCGCAGCAGCGTGTCCATGTCTGGCGGGAGGCCATGGATTCCTGCGCGGAAAAGCAGGGGGTTGCGGCACAGGGCGTACAGCGCGGCGTCGTCGCCGGGGTGGTCCAGCCAGGTCAGCAGGGCCAGCAGGCCGCGCACCGCGGGGTGCGCGGAGATGACCAGGCTTTGTTCGGTGATGGTCGGGATACCCGCGGCCAGCAGACTGGCGGCGCAGATTCGGGCTTCCTTGTTGGTCCGGACCAGGACCGCGATTCCCCCCAGATCGGTTGCCTCCCCGCGCAGCGCCAGGACCTGGGCGACCAGGGTTTCCAGGGCCAAGGCCGTGTACGCCTCGGCCCCGTTTTCCAGGTCGTCCGTGGGGATGTTGGTGATCCGGACCGCGCCGTCACAGTCCTTCCAAGGTGTCTGGGCCGCTTCGGCGTAGAGGGCCGCCGCGGTTGCGGCCAGCAAAGCCCGGGCATCGTCTTTTTTGGGAGCCGTGATCATGGCCTGGGCCAGGTTCGCGCTGCATTCCGGCTGTTCCAGGGGCGCGAATCGGGCATTGATCCAGTCCACCACCTCCGGGCAGGAGCGGCGGTTGAAGGGCAGAACAGCGCGCTGCCGACTTCCCGGGGCCACGTTGGGCAGCACCGCCGGGTCCAGCGGCTCGAAGAACAGCCGCCAGTCCCCGCCGCGCCAGCGGTAGATGGCCTGCTTCACGTCGCCGACGCAGAACAGACTTCCGCCTTCGGCCAGGGCCTCCAGGGCCAGTTCCCGGAGCACGTCCCATTGTTCCCGGCTGGTGTCCTGGAATTCGTCGATGAGCAGATGGTTCCAGCGCAGGCCGAGGATCAGGGCCGCTTCCTGGAGCAGGTCGCCCTGGGCGAGATGCAGGCGGATCAGCCGGGTCCACCAGCCGCCCGGCAGCAGCCCCTGAGTCCGGCCCAGCCGGTCCAGTTCCAGGTTCACTACATGGTGCAGTCGGGCCAGCGGAGCCACGGACAGTCTGGCCCGGGTCAGGAGATAGGCGTTTTTGGCTCGGCGGACCGCCAGGTAGGTGTCCCAGGCCCGGGGCAGGTCCGGGTTGGTCATGGCGGGCTTGTTGAACAGGTCTTCGGGTGTGGTCTTCTCGAAAAAGGCGCTTTCCAGCTTGCCGAGGGGATCGTCCAGGAGTTCCCCGAGTTTCGGGGGCTTGAACCGGGAGACGTGATCGGACAGGCCGACCCGGTCCAGGGTGGTGACCAGATCCCGGCAGGCGTTCTTTAACGCGGTGCCGGCCTGGCGCAGGTCGTCCAGGGAGGTGACGGCCAGGGGTTCAAAGATCTGGTTCAGGTCGCGGACCACCCCGGTGACCTGCTCTTCCAGCCAGGGCAGAAAGCGCAGCCCGGTGCGCACCTCCTGGTGCAGGTAGACCTGGAAGATGCCTTCCCAGAGTGCGGAGAGGGATTGCGCGGCTTCCATATCGTGGTCAGCCGTCGCGCCCGGGTTTTCGGTGGAGTCTGATGGCTGGATGGGGGGATGGATCGCGATCTGGTCCCAATCCGAGCGGGCCAGCAGGCCTTCCAGAACCACCTTGGCCCAGGCTTCGGAATTGAAACCGGCTTCCAGCTCCGGCCAGAGGTCCATGCGCCGGGCCAGGGTCTGGACCAGCTGGAAGTTCAGGCTGTCGATGGTCTTGACCTGGAAGCGTTGGTATTGATCCAGGATCCGTTCCAGCCAGGCCCCGGCGGCTTCCGGATCCAGTCCGCTCTGGGCGCGGAGCAGTCGGCCGGACGGGGTTTCCAGGGCGATTTCCTTGAGAAAGGCCACGATCCGGGACTTCATCTCCTGGGCCGCGGCCACGGTGAAGGTCAGGGCCAGGATGTGCCCCAGCCCGGCGACGGACGGTTTGCCGGCCCTGGCCAGGAGTTGCAGGAATCGCAGTCCCAGGCTGTAGGTCTTCCCGGCCCCGGCCGAGGCCTGGACCACAAGGACGTGGGGAAACGTTTCGGGAAGGGGGATGTCGGAGTCGGTGGTCATGGCTGGTTCTGATTTGCGGCGACGACGGCTTAGGGAGTTGGCGGATTCTGATATACCCTTTTGCCCCGCCCGTGCGTTTTGCTCCGCAAGAGTGGGCAAGAGGCCTGTCTCAATGGTGGGACAGGCATCCTGCCTGTCCGTGCAGGCAAGATGCCTGCACTACCAAATTCGCAAACGGTATTTCAGTAACAGCCATATCCCTTAGAAGCTGTAGCGCAGGCCGATGGTGTTGGCGTTGTGGCCGCCCTTGAGGTTGCCGAGGGTCCGGAAAGCCCCGGAGCGGTGGTGCAGCCGGTAGAAGATCGCCCACTGGGGGGACTGGGGCAGGGAGAAGGCCAGTTCCGGGCCGAGGTAGATCAGCCAGGTCGCGTTGCCGTTCTGGGTTTCCTCCCGGTTCCGCTCAATGCCGATGGAGCGGTCGATCCAGCTCAGGCCGAGGGTGATGGCTGGTTCGAGGCGCAGGCGGTCGAACAGCACGATGCCCCGGTGGCGCAGAGCCGCTCCGGCCCAGATCTCCGTGGACCAGCGGCAACCGAACCGCGCGGCGACCCCGATCTCCGGGCCCAGGCGCAGGTCGTAGGCCAGGTCGAGCATGTCCCGGGCGTAGGCCAGGGCCACGAGATGGTTTTCCTCGAAGTCCACGGACCAAAATGAGGCCGTGTCGCCCATGCTTTGCGTGGTGAATTTTCCGGCATACAGGCTGACGCGCTGCGTGAAGTCCGGCGTTGCGGGGAAGGAATACCACGGGGCACGGTGCGGGGCGGTTTCATCCTCGATGATGTGCGATTTCAGGGTCGTGGCGGCCGCGTGGGAGAGTGGTAAAAATAGAAGAACAAGGAGCAGGACGGCCAGGAAGAGGCTCTGAGGGGCGATGCTCGGGCAGCGGGACATCACATTTTTTCCTTGGGGAACTGCTCAATAACGCCTGGCAATTGAATCAATGCGGATGCACGGCCAGTAGGGGCGGTACGCGAACCGCCCCTACACCTCGGTGCCGGAATGAATTTGTGTGACTGCAAGTGGTTGGGGCAGTGTTTGGGGCGGTGCTTCGGCCCAACCCAGCTTTCCGTGGGCCATCCGGATATGTCCAATGGACTGCCAGTCCAGCCCCAGCAGGGCGGCTCCAGCCGTATCCACGGCCACCGGGTCGAACCCGGCCACGAGCTTGTTCACGGGCGGGGAGCAGGTCGCTCCGCCCAGGTGATATTCGGCCAGGCCGACACTGGCGTCGATGATCGCCAGGTCCGGGGCGCGGTAGCGGTTCATCTCGTAAATGGAGCGCTGCATGTCCGCGTGCAGGGCCGATTTTTTCCAGGAGCCGCCGCGTTGGTAGTGGCTGGGTGGAAGCAAGCCGAGCATGTTTTTCATGGTCAAAGTGACCTGGGCCAAGCTGTGGCGCTTGAGCACGGCCACGGAGATTAGCAGGCCGCTCATGGCCGTTTTGGGCAGAAAGATTTCCGGAAAGAACCGGCATTCCGGGTTTTTGCGGCGGGTCAGAGGGGCCAAGTTCAGGTCCACCAGTTCCAGATCCAGTTCCTCGGCCAGCGCGGCATAGCCCAGGTCGGTGAAGATCTGGCCGGTATCCAGGCAGGCGTCCCCGCAGCCCTCGGCCAGGACGATCCCGGCCTTGGAGTGTCGGCGGACATATTCCGCCAAAGCCCGGACCATCTCCGGATGGGTGGTCACCGGAAAGGGCGAGGCGTTGACCAGATTGGGCTTGATGATCACCCGCCTGCGGCGCTTGAGCACGCCGGGCGCACCCAGGTCGTCCAGCAGGGTGGCCAGGGTGGTCGGGTAGTTCTGGAATTCGTGAACGAGGCAGGGGATGTGGCGATGGTCAGGCATGAGGTGACGTTTTGTTGCGGGTTCGACGGTGGTCGATGATCCAGGCCGCTATGCCCAGACCCACGGCTGCCAGGAGCAGCAGGGTCAGGAATTGGTAAGCCCCGGCGATGCCCGCGGAAAGGGCTTCGGGCGGGACCGCGGCGAAGTCCGTGCGCACGGGCTCCAGGGTAGCGGAGACCACGGAGAGGGTAAAGATGGAGCCGATCATCGGCAGGCCGGTGGTCTGACCAAAGACCCGGGAATAGTTCAGCAGCCCGGAGGCCACGCCCAACCGTTCCAGGGGCACCGCGCCCATGATCGCGCTGTTGTTCGGGGCCTGGAACAGCCCGACCCCCAGGCCCACGGGCAGCACCCGCAACACGAAGCCCCACCACGGCGTATCCAGATTGAGGGTGCTCACGGCCAGGCAGCCGCTGATCAGGACCAGCAGGCCCAGGAGGCTGAGGCCCCGTGGGCCGAAGCGGTCGGAAAGGGCCCCGGCGAAAGGAGCCACCAGACCCATGCTCAAGGGAATGGCCATCATCAACAAGCCCACCTCGCTGGGCGGGCGGCCTTGGGCGTATTGCAGGAAAAACGGCATGATGAATCCGGCGGACAGGGAAATGAAGACCAGGAGGGACATGACCAGATTCATGCTGAACAGCGGGTTGCGAAACAGCTTCATGTCGATCATGGGCTGCTGGACGCGGCGTTCCACCAGAATAAAGGCGATCAGCCCGATGGTCGCCAGAGAGAGCAGCGACATGCTCATCGGGGCGGAGAAGCCGGTTTTCTGGCCCAGGGTCATGCCCATGGAGTAGGCGGCCAGGGTGAGGGCCGCGAGAATCGCGCCGGGGATGTCGAAGCGCTGCCCGCCTTGCCTGGGGGGCAGGGCGGGCATGTACTTGGCGATGATCCACTGGGCCAGAATACCCAGGGGAACATTGATCAGAAAAATCCAGCGCCAGCCGACGAACTCGATGATTATTCCGCCCAGGGACGGCCCCAGGGCCAGCCCCATGGCCACCGTAGCCCCGATCAGGCCGATGGCCCGGCCCCGTCGGGCGGGCGGGGCCAGTTCCGTGACGATAGCGATGCCCAAGGCCTGGCTCATGGCCGCGCCCACGCCCTGCAAGGCCCGAAAAAAGATCAACCAGCCCACGCTGGGCGCGAGCCCGCAAAGCAGGGATGCCAGAGTGAACAGCCCCAGCCCCAGGCTGAAGATGCCTTTTTTGCTGCGCATGTCCCCCAGGCGCGAGACCAGCAGCAGGAGGGAGGCTACCACCAGCACGTAGCTGAGGATGACCCACTGCACCGTGGCGAAGTCCGTGTCCAACTGCTTGGCGAGGCTGGGCAGGGCTACGTTGACGATGCTCATGTCCAGGGTGGCCATGAACACCATCATGTTCACCCCGATCATGCTCAAAAACGTATACTTCGGAGGCTCGTGGAAGGAAGGGGCAAAGGGAGCGGCCTGGCCCTGGGTGTTTTTTGAGGGGTTGGACATAAAGAGAGCGTTTCTATCAGAGATGCCGCGCAACCTCCAGCAGGGCTATCCCCTGGTCAGGGCCATTTTGTTCTCACCAATTTTTTCTTGCAAAGACGGCTGGTTTACCCTTTTTGGAACAGCTCGAAACTCCTTCACCGGCCTCGTAACATCAAGCCGTTGCGCTATAAAAATAAGG
>SKYX01000013.1 GCA_007127655.1 Desulfonatronum sp. | reverse complement strand
TGAGATCTCCGGCCAATGTCGCCCACCTACAGGAATCCATCCAGCAATACAAAAACGGAAGAGTGGTCGAGCGGGATCTGTTGGATGAGTAGGTTGCTGGCCTGGACCCACGCGGCCTGGTCCGACTATGTTTTCTGGCAGACCCAGGATAAAAAGACGCTCAGGAGGATCAACAGGTTGATTGCCGATGCCCTGCGGTCCCCGTTTACAGGCATCGGCAAACCCGAGGCGCTCAGGGAAAGCCTCGCCGGTTTCTGGTCCCGGAGGATCGACGAGTCGAATCGCCTCGTCTACGTTGTGGACGAAACGCATATCACGATCATATCCTGCAGGTATCATTACTGACCCGAGAGCAAAAAGAACTCCAGGGTTTTCATGCACATGAAATCGGATGCTCGGATCAAAGTCGACGCTGAGGGCGCCGTTTTTGGCGTTTCAAACCGCGGCACCTCACCATGACCCTGAGCGACTACCTGCGAGGCGGGGTCGTCATCGACCTGGAGATCCATCCGGAAGAAGACCGGCTGCTCAAGATCGGGGCCGTTGATCTTCGGGATCGCAAAACACGGCACTACCAGGGGCGTTTCCATGCCGGGGATGCTCTGGCTGCAATAGACTCCCTCTTCGCGAACCGCTCCTTTCTGCTCGGCCACAACATCCTGGGGCACGATCTTCCCTGGCTCCGGGAGCACTTCCCCGCCGTCGGCATTCTCAAGCTGCCCGCGCTGGACACCCTGCACCTCTCTCCCCTGGCGTTTCCCAGGAACCCGTACCACCACCTGGTCAAGGACTACAAACTGGTGAAGGTGGCCGTGAACGATCCGGTCCAGGACTGTTTGCAGGCCGAGCGCGTCTTTCATGACGAGATCGAGGCCTTTCGTCGGCTCCCTTCGGAGCAGCTCCTGTTCTACGGCTCGGTATTGGCGAGATCACTTCCGGCAAGCGGGTTCGGCGAGTTTTTTTCCCTTCTTGCCGGCCAGCCGTTGCCGGACAGGCTGGAGAACGAAGGCTACTGGAACCAGCGGTTGACGGAACTGGCCTGCGTGACCTCGGGCAGGCAGGTCTTCCGTGACCTGTGGGAACAGCCCGGAGAGTCTCGAAGCCTGGGCTACATTCTGGCCTGGCTGGAGGTGGCCGGGGGCAACTCGGTCCTGCCGGCCTGGGTGTGGAAGAACCAGGCCGCGATCCCGGCCATGCTGCGCTCCCTACGGGAGACGCCGTGCACTGATCCCGATTGCGGGTACTGCCGCACGGCCTTTGACTCCAGGACCCAGCTGCAACGCTATTTCGGATACGCCGACTACCTGCCGGTCAAGGGCGAAAACCCGCCGCTCCAAAAGCTGGTGGTCGAGACCCTGATCCGGGGTCATGACTGCCTGGCCGTTCTGCCCACCGGGGCCGGGAAATCCCTCTGCTACCAGCTGCCCGGCCTGATGAAGGCTGAACAGCGCAAGACCCTGACAATCATCGTTTCCCCGCTGCAATCCCTGATGAAGGACCAGGTGGACGGATTGACGCGCAAGGGCATCCTCAGCGGATGCACGATCAATTCGACGCTCACGGTCATCGAGCGGGCCAGGGCTCTGGAGGCCATCCGCCTCGGAGACCGCGACCTGGTCTGGATCGCTCCGGAGCAGTTGCGCAACGCCACTGTGAAGGAGACGCTCCGGTCCCGGGAGATCGGGATGGTGGTCATGGACGAGGCGCACTGCTTCTCCAAGTGGGGCCACGACTTCCGTCCCGACTACCTGGCCCTGGCATCCTTCCTCAAGGAGATCTGTCCGGAGCCACCCTTCCCGGAACCCCAGGTGGCCTGTTTCACGGCCACGGCCAAGCCGGATGTCCGGGACGAGATCCTGCGCTACTTCCGGGAGGAACTGGGCCGGGACCTGGTTCTTTTCGAGGGCGGCCACGAGCGGGCCAATCTGCGCTTCGACGTCATCCCCTGCACGGAATCGGAAAAGCTCGAGCGGATCGACGCCCTTCTCAGCGACATGCTTGCCCCGGAAGTGCCCGGCGGGGCCATCGTCTTTGTCGCGACCCGCAGGAAAGCGGAGGAATTCGCGGACGGCCTGCGGGATCATGGCTGGGAGGTGGACTACTATCATGCCGGGCGCACGCCCGAGGACCGGGTGACGGTTCAGGAGCGGTTTCTGGCCGGTGAGCTTCGGGTCATCACTGCTACCAACGCCTTTGGCATGGGCGTGGACAAGGCCGACGTGCGGGCCGTGATCCATGCCTCCACGCCCGGCTCCCTGGAAAACTACCTGCAGGAGGCCGGGCGGGCCGGCCGGGACAGGCAGCCGGCCATGTGCTGCCTGCTCTTCGACCCGGAAGACCTGAACACGCAGTTCGAGCTCTGCCGGAACTCGGAGGTGACCAGCAAGGACTTCCGGTCCCTGTTCGCAGGCTTGAAAAGCCTGGCCGCCTCGCGCCAGAACCCCACGCTGGTCATGACCTCCGGCGAGCTGCTGGCCTCCGAGGAGTTCGCGGCCTACGAATTCGACATCCTGGACGCCAGCAATTCCATGCGGGACACCAAGCTCCGCACCGCGCTCTCCTGGCTGGAGCGCGGGGGCAAGGTGCGCCGGGGGGACAACAAGACCCTGACCATCCAGGGCCGCCTGCTGACCAAAAACAAGGAGCAAGCCCTGTCCATCATGGCCCCGCTCAACCTTTCCAGGTCCGAACGGGAACTCTGGCTGGGGCTCCTGGACATCTTGATGCAGGCGGATCCCAAGGAACTGCTCAATACCGACTCCCTGTCGGAGCGGCTCGGAACCGAGCCCACGCGCATCCTGAACGCCCTGAGCGCCATGCGCAAGGCCCGCATCCTGAACCACGACCTGAACATGACCGCCTTTATGCGCAAGGGCATTGCCGACGACTCCGAAACCCGGCTCGGCCGGTACGTCTCCCTGGAGGATCATCTGCTCAAGCTCATGGAGGAGGACGAGCCGGACGCCAGGGCCGGAGGAACATACAACCTCCCCCTGCGGCATGTCTGCCAGCGGCTCAAGGACCAGGGCATGCAGGACGCGACACCGGCCCAGCTGCTCCAGGTCCTGGAGCTGCTCATGGACGAAAAACTGCTCCGGATCAGCCAGCTTTCGAACGCGACCTACCAGGTCAATCTGCGCCGGGAGTGGAGGGAGATCAGGGACGCCGTCTCCGAGCGCAATCAGGCAACCCGGGTCCTGCTACGCTACCTTCTGGACAAGATCCCTTCAGGGGTGAAAGGCAAGGATCTGCTGGTCTCGTTCTGCACCGGGGAGATGGAAAAGGCGCTTCAGGGAGACCTGTTCACCAGATTGCTGACCGACCTGCCGGAGCGGTGCAGGGAGGCGCTCTTCGCCCTGCACCACGCCCGGGCCGTCAGCCTGCAGAACGGGCTGTCGATCATCCGGCCGGCCATGACCATCACGGTGCTCGATGCCAAGGGCAGGTTCACCAAGGCGGACTTCGAGGGGCTGTCCGTCTTCTACAAGCAGAAGATCGCCCAGGTGCACATCATGGGCCGCTTCGCCGAGTTGGGTGCGGTCTTTGACGGCATCGGCGCGGCCCTGCGGTTCGTGCGCGACTATTTCCAGAAGAGCAGCCAGGCTTTTGTGGAGACACACCTCAAGGACAGAAAGGGGATTCTTGAACTGCCCGTGACCAAGGAGCAGCACGCGGCGATCCTGAAGACCCTGAATCCGGTCCAGGGCAAGATCGTCCAGGCTCCGACGGACGGAAACAGGCTGGTGGTGGCCGGGCCGGGCTCAGGCAAGACGCGGATCGTCGTGCATCGCATCGCCTATCTGCTCAAGGTCCTGCGGGTCCGGCCGGGCAGGATTCTGGCCGTGGCCTTCAACCGCAACGCCGTGGTCGAGTTGCGCGGGCGGCTCAAGGTACTCCTCGGCAAAAGCGCCGCCTCCATCCGAGTGCACACTTACCACAGCCTGGCCATGGCCATTACCGGGCGGTCCCTGATCGGCAGCCGAGGGGACGAGGCGGTCTTCACGTCCATCCTGCGGGAGGCCGTGGCGTATCTGGCCCAAAACCGGGACATGGATTCGGAAACGGCCTTGGACTGGCGGGAACGGATCATGGGCCTGGAGCACATCCTGGTGGACGAGTACCAGGACATCGGCGAGCTGGAATACGAGTTCCTCTCGCTTCTGGCTGGACGCGGCGAAGCCGATCAGTCCAGGCGGCCGTCGCTGCTGGCCGTGGGCGACGCGGACCAGAACATCTATGCCTTCAAGGGCTCCAACGTCCGGTTCATCCATCGCTTCGCCAGGGAGTATGACGCCGACCTGACATACATGGTCGCCAACTATCGATCCAGGGCTCCGATCATCCACGCGGCCAATGGGCTGATCCGCCGCAACCGGGACCGGATGGACACCCCGGCCGTGGAACCGGTGCGCAAGGACAAGGGCGATCCGGTCGTCATCCTGCAAACCCGCTCCCGGCTTGCCATGCTCAAGGCGACCCTGGAACAGGCCCATCGGCTGGTTACCAAGGACGGTCAGGCCCCCGGCGATGTCTGCATCCTGTGCCGGACCAACCAGGAAATCTTCGCCATCTCCCGTCTGGCCCGGCGGGCCGGAATTGACGTCTGCCCGGTGCGCAATCGACGGATTCCCTTCCCGAACATCCGCGAAATCAAGGAGATTCTCGACCTGCTGCAACGATGCGGCAAAGCCCTCTGCACCGGCATGGAAGTCCGCCAACTCGTGGAGAATCTCGCTGCCGAAAGCGTGGTGCACAACAGGATGTGGCTGGACCACCTCCTGATCATGGCCCGGGACTACCAGGAGGAAAGCGGCTCGATCCGCCACCCGATCCGCGAATTTTCCGAATACGTCTGGGACGTCTCCCGCGACCTGGGCCGATTCAGGCGAGTCACCGCCCAGGGCATCAACATCGCCACCATGCACGGAGCCAAAGGGCTGGAGTTCCCGGCCGTGCTGCTGGTCGGCCATCCCCGCCTGGAAGCGAACATGGAGGAGGCCCGGCGGCTCTATTACGTGGGCATGACCCGGGCCAGGGACCGGCTCTTTCTCTGTTGCGCGGGACGTCACCCGTTTGTGGAGGAAGTCGAAAGCGCCGTCCCAGAGTGGGTGGCGGTGCAGGAGCCACCGATCTCCCTGACTCCGGATGAGGAACGGGAAATCCGGGCCGAGCTGTGGGAGATGCAGCTCGACGACATCCATCTTTCTTTTCCGGCAGCAAGAACCGGCCACCCCGGAACGAAAGCCGCCATTGACGCCCTGCAAACCGCTCCGGGCGAACTCAAGTTCATGCCCTGGGGAAAGGGGCTCCGGATTACCTCAAATGGAATCCCGATCTGCGCCCTGTCGGACAAGGGGAACAGGAAATACTGTGCGTATCTGAACCGTGGCCTGCGAGTGAAAAAAATCTACCACCTGGCCTCCATCCACCGCAGGCCGTCCGAACAGGATCTGGCCGGAGGCTGGATTGACCCGGTACGGTTTCCGTCCTGGCATGTAGCCTTGTTTCAGGTGGTTTGGGAGGCGGAGGAGGGAGAGGCTTGAGGGCTCTTACTCCATTTGAGTAAAGGAGTGCGCCGTGCGGACTATGAGTCGGACCAGGTAAGGCAGGGATATTCAGCTGGCGAGTGAGGGGTGTTCGCGGTGGGGGAGATTGGCAGCATCAGTGATAACAAGCGAATGGTCTTGGGCATCTGCCAAGGATGTCGTCCAAAACCTCCCACTCAAACAAAAAGGGCTTACGGTCTTCACCGCAACCCCTTGATTTCTCTGGAGCCGACGAGGAGATTTGAACTCCTGGCCTGCTGATTACGAATCAAGGCCCTCAAGTTTTGCAACCTCCTCAAATTGCAACAAATTATTGAAACTACAGAACATATTTTTCCACAACACCATTTGATTTTCCATATTTTTGCTAATTTTGGATCGAAAGTCCCACCCGAGTCCCACCCGGGATAGAGCACCAGGAGCGGGCGCATTCGGGTATCATTTTTGTTTAACCGGCCCCTCTTTACACCCGCATTAGCCATGACAAGCCATCCGGTGGACTGGCCGAATAATTCAAGGCAAACCTATTCAAGAGCCTGGGATACGACTTTTGATGTCTACCTACCTTGTCAAGTCCCGTAGTTCCGAGCGAGCCCCGTCTTTTGATTTTATTTCGAGGCCACTATCAACACCGTCGGGGGGATGCTTTAATGAGCTGCACAGAAAGACCCGCTTTCAACTTTCCAGGTGACGCTTATCTGACGTCAAACACCCATCTTCAACTCTCAATCACCAAGGGCGATATTAATCGCCATGTGCACATGAATGGTGGTCGTATCAAACAGCGGCACGGGGGAATCCTCCTGGGTTATCAAATTGCCGATCTCCGTGCAGCCCAGAATCACGCCTTGCGCTCCTTCCGCGGCCATGCTGGCGACGATCGATTTGTATGCCTGCCTGGAATCCGGGTTGATCTTGCCAAGGCAAAGCTCCTCGAAAATTACTCTATGCACGATCTCCCTCTGTTCCGGGCCGGGAAGCAGGACGGACAGCCCCTGGCTTTGAAACCGGTCGATTAAAAACGACTCCTCCATGGTGAAACTGGTGCCCAATAGGCCGATGGTATCAAGGCCATTGCGTTTGATTTCATGCGCGGTCGCATCGGCGATGTGCAGGAAGGGAATGGATATCGCGGCCTCAATTTGATGAGCGACCTTATGGATCGTGTTCGTGCACAGGAGAAGCAGTTCCGCACCGGCTTTCTCAAGCCCCTGGGCGGCGCTGGCGAGATAGTCGCCAATACCCGCCCAATCGCCTGACCTCATCATTAATTCGATCTCGTGGAAGTCCACGGAATGCAAGATGATCTTGGCGGAATGAAGTCCACCCAGCCTGGCTTGGACCTGCTTGTTCAGTTCCCGGTAGTATATGGCGGTTGATTCCCAACTCATTCCGCCGAGAAGGCCGATTGTTTTCATTGTGGCAAAATCCTTATCCAATTGGTGGATGGCGTACAGGTGTTATTGTGCTCCGGATCGCTCTCCGGCGCAATCTGTTTTACGGGCTGGGCCGCAATGAAAATGTTGGCTTGCCCGAACAAGATTTGTTTTACTCTTGACAATCCGCCGTCTGAAATCGAAGTTCTACTTCGAGTAATCGCTCAATCCTTCTATGGTCAGGTTCCCTGGCCACTTCAATGGGCTCCGGCCCGGCCGTGATTAGTCGGCCAACCAAATTAAATTATTTTACATTCGGGTGAAGTCGTAGGCCCATCCATCCCCACCAAGGGACGATAACGTCAAATGAGGTGCAGTAGCAATGTGCTGAAAAATAGCGAGGTTAATTATTCTGGCAAACCTCATGAATATGCCCTTGGCCAGTCTCGAAGGCGGTGATGTTCGCAAGGGTGGTTTCAGCGATACTGCGCAATGCCTCTTCCGTGAAGAACCCCTGGTGGCCGGTGATCAAGACGTTGGGAAAGGTCAGGAGCCGAGCAAATACATCGTCCTGGATCACCTCGTCGGAAAGATCCTCGAAAAACAAATCCGCTTCTTCTTCATAGACATCCAGGCCCAAGCTGCCGATTTTGCTGCTTTTCAGACCATCAATGAGCGCCCGAGTATCCACGATGGCCCCTCTGCTGGTATTGATCAGCATCACGCCGTCCCGCATTTTAGAGACAGCCTGGTTGTTTATCAGATGATGCGTCTCCGGAGTCAGCGGGCAGTGCAGGCTGATAATATGGGAACGTTCAAACAACTCATCAAGTTGGACATACTTTAGACCCAAAGCTTGGCAATCATTACTGGGAATTGGATCATGCCCCAACAACTCACAACCAAAACCGGACATCAATTTGGTAAAGACCGTTCCGATCTGTCCTGTGCCGATAACACCTACTGTTTTCCCATAAATATCAAACCCTAAAAGTCCATCCAAGGCAAAATTGCGTTCGCGGACACGGTTGTATGCTCTATGGATATGCCGGTTCAGAGCCAGGATCAGGGCCAGGGTATGTTCGGCAACGGCGTATGGCGAATAGGCAGGCACCCGGGCAACCGTGATGTTGAATTCTCTTGAGGCTTTCAGGTCCACATGGTTGAATCCAGCTGATCGGAGCGCCAAGAGCCTGACCCCGCCTTCCGCCATGGCTTGCACGACGGTTCTGTCCACCGAGTCATTCACGAATACGCAGATCGCATCGAACCCCTGGACCAGAGAGCAGGTTTCCGAGGTTAATCGTGTCTCAAAATAGTGGAGTTCATGGCCAGCCTCGTTGTTGGCGGCGTCCAGAAATTCCTGATCATACTTCTTGGTGCTGAATATGGCGACTCTCATTGTTTTCCTTTTTTTTGGGAGGGGATTCGCGCGCGATCTGGTCGATTATGGTCAAAATAGGTCGGGGGAATTGATACCACTGTCTTGAATCTTCCGCGAATGACCTGAAACACCGCGTCCAAGGACATATCGCCGACTTCAATCTGAGTAGTCAACATTTTGAACCTACCCAGTGACCAAGCGCCAAGCCGTGGGTGTCATGGCGAACAGGGCCGCAAGCCAGGTACGCCAGCACCGGAAATCCTCGAGCAGAAACAGTAAACGGTACTGCCCTCACCGGCCCCGGTAAAACGCCAGTCGTCGCGCTTGGGATTGGAAAGCATCGAGCAAAGCTTGTTGCTCTTCCTGGCTCATGGGGGCAAATGATTGTGCAGCCAGGGCCAGTTCCTCCACTTCAGCGGGTGTCGAGCAACCGACAATAACCACGTCCACGGGCTGGGAGAGAGCGTAGCGCAGGAATATTGGGGCTGTCAGGTTCAG
>SKYX01000081.1 GCA_007127655.1 Desulfonatronum sp. | reverse complement strand
TTATCGGCAGGGTCGGCTTCTTCCAGTTCAAGAGCTACCAGCACCCGTTCCGGCTCACTCCCCGTCAAAAGCACCCCGGAAGGCAACTCAACCCGGTACCCCACCTCATGCTCCCCAACGGGCAACTCTCCCAGCGGAGCGGCAACCACCCGCACCCAGTTCTCCAACCCGGGGTCACGGGCCAGGGATAACGGAACGGAGAGCGTCAGGCGGACTGAGGCCGGTTCCAGCGTCATGGCCATGCCCGAAGGCCGCACGGCATACACTTCTCGATCCAGGGACACCTCGGTTCGTTTCTCGCCGTAATCGAGCTGTACAGTCACCCGGCTTGGATTGGCCTCCACTTCAGCGGGCAAGACCAATCCAACGGTCGTTTGCACTTGCCCGGGGCGGTCGCCTTCCACCTTGATGGGCTGCGTTTCCACCTCGTCCACGGGTTCCACCATCTCCTGGGGCCCCCGAAGCGTCACTTCCGGTGGTCTCAGCGCATATCCGCGCAACTCGAAGTCTTCATCCAGTTCGACCACGACGTTCTTGGCCACGGGAACAATCTTGGTCATCAGCCGATCCACGACCAGTTCGGCTCGGGAGGGAACGATTTCCACCACTTCGATGGCCCGGGACAGGTTCAGGTTGCGGGTCTCGAAGTCAAACAGGTTCACGCCGGCTTGAAGATTCGCCAGATCCAACGGGTAATAGGCATTGCGCATGTCGATGGTCCGGACCATGGGGCGCGGACCGCGAACCCGAACTTCGATCCGGTTCACCATGCCCTGGCGAACAACGTACCCTTGCGGCATATTGACCATTTCCACGGGCACCTGAATCCAGGCGTCCACCTTCTCCCGCCCGGAAACGAGATACCAGGAGAACACGGCCAGGGCGAAGGCCAAGGCCAGATATTGCCAATTGGCGCGTGGTATCACGAATCCTCCAGAACCTTGCGGAGCATGTCCTTAAGCTGGGCTTCATTCAGGTCTTCGGTCAACCGACCGCCCTGGGCGAGGGAGATGATGCCGCGCTCCTCGGAGACCACCAGGGCTAGGGCATCGGTTTCCTCGCTGACCCCGATGGCGGCCCGATGCCGGGTCCCCAATTTCGCGGAGTGGGCCACGCCGGAGGACAACGGCAAGATGCAGCCCGCGGCCTCAATCCGGCCCCCCCGGACCACCACGGCTCCGTCGTGCAACGGAGTGTTCGGATAAAAGATGGTCACCAGCAATTCCCGGCTCAGGTCGGCTTTGATTTCCACGCCCCGGGCAATGATGTCCCCCAGAGGGATGCCCCGCTCAAAGACAATCAGGGCTCCGATGCGCGACTTGGCCAGGTTCAGGGCCGCGAAAACGACTTCGTTCACCAGCCGGTCTGAAACCTTTTGTCGCCGCCACAGGCTTCCGGCTCCCAGTTCGGAAAGGGCCTTGCGGATGTCCTGCTGAAAGAAAATGATGATCACCAGGAAGAGCGAACCGAGAAAATTGGCCAGCAACCAGTTCAGGGTGAACAAGCCGAACTCATCGGACAGGTAGAAGATCACCAGGATCAGAACCAGCCCGTAGATTACCGAAACGGCCCGCGTTCCCTTGATCAGCAAAATCAGGCGGTAGAAGGCGAAGGTCACCAGGCCGATGTCCACCAGATCCCGGACGCTGATGGGGACATCTAGCATGTCGGGGCCCCCTCGGGGCGCAGGGCCCGTTCGACCCGCAATGTCCGCGCCGTGGCCGACACGTCGTGCATCCTATGGATCCGCACTCCTCTGGAGGCGAGCAAGGCCGCTGCCACCTGGGAGACCGTCCCCCGCTCTTCCAGTTCCAGCTCCATTAGCCCTTTCCAAAGGGACTTGTTGGAAATACCCACCAGAATCGGACGCCCCAACTCCTGAAACACCTCGATGTTGCGCAGCAATTTCAAATTGTGTTCCAGCCGTTTGCCGAAGCCAATGCCGGGATCGAGAACCACATGCTCTTCCGGCAGCCCGGAACGCACCAAGGCGTCCATCCGGTGCTCGAAAAACCGACGCACTTCGTCCACGACGTCGTCGTATCGAGGGTCCTGCTGCATACTCTCAGGCCTGCCTTGAGCGTGCATCAGCACGTAGCCAGGCTTGAACTGGCCCAGAACGTCCAAAAGTTCCGGATCGAACCGACAACCGGAAACGTCGTTGACAATGGACGCCCCGGCCTGGAGGCACCGGGCCGCCACCGCGGACTTGGTCGTGTCGATGGAAATTATCGAAGAAGCGACGGAAGATTCGGCCTCCGGAGACGCCGCCGCTGCCGACAGTCCGCGAACCACGGGCAGCACGCGCTCCAGCTCCTGATGAACGCTCACGGGACGAGAACCGGGGCGAGTGGACTCTCCGCCCACGTCCAGGATCAACGCGCCCTGAGAGGCCAGCAACAGACCATGACGAAGGGCGGAGTCCGGATCGGCGTGCAGCCCTCCGTCATAAAATGAGTCCGGGGTGCAGTTCACCACGCCCATGATCACCGGATTGGAAAGATCAATCCAGCGACCGTCCTTGATTCGCAAGGATGAAACGGGTCGCATTTGAATGTGTTGAGACCGAGTCAAGGTCGATTGTTTTTGTCCGGCTCTTCCAGGGCGAATTCGTCCGGGTCATCCTCGCCTTCCTTCTTATCCGAAGGATTGGCGGACTGCTCGGACTCGGTTTTCTCTCCCTCCGCCCCCTTTTCCCCATCGACTTTTGGCTCGTTATGCTCGGTGGCGGATGCCGTTTCAGGCGATGCTCCACTGTCCTGGCGAACCGGCTTCTCGCTCACCGGGCTCATGGGCGGCAAGGGCTCACCCTTTATCAACAGCGTGATGTCCTCACCAGTGATGGTCTCTCGCTCCAAGAGCGCGTTGGCCATGGCGTGCAGAGAGTCGATGTTCTTTTCCAAAAGCTGCTTGGCCTTGGCGTGAGCCCTGGCCACGAACCCCTTGATCTCCGAGTCGATCATCTGGGCGGTCTGTTCGCTGTAATCCTTCTGGTGCCCGATCTCCCGGCCCAGAAAAACATGGTCGTTGTTTTCTCCCAGGGAAAGCGGCCCCAGAGTATCGCTCATGCCCCACTGGCAAACCATCTTCCGGGCCATTTTCGTGGCGCGTTCGATGTCGTTGCCGGCTCCAGTGGTCAACTGGTCGAAAATGATCTCCTCAGCCACCCTGCCGGCCAGCAGCACGGCCAAGGTCTTTTCCAGATAGGACCGGCTGTAATTGTGTCGTTCGTCGTCAGGAAGCTGCATGGTGACGCCCAGGGCCATGCCCCGGGGAATGATGGACACCTTGTGGATCGGGTCCGTGCCGGGAAGCAGACGGGCCACCAGAGCGTGTCCAGCCTCGTGGTAGGCCGTGGTCTTCTTCTCGTCGTCGCTGAGAATCATGCTCCGCCGCTCCTTGCCCATGAGCAACTTGTCCTTGGCCTCCTCGAAGTCCCGCATGTCCAACTGTTCCTTGCCCTGTCGAGCCGCGTGGAGAGCCGCTTCGTTGACCAGGTTTTCCAGGTCCGCCCCGGACATGCCCGGAGTGCCCTTGGCCAGCGATTCCAGATCCACCCCCTTGGCCAGGGGCGTTCGCTTGGCATGGACTTGCAGGATGCGCACCCGGCCGCGAAAATCAGGCGCCGGCACTACAACCTGACGGTCAAACCGGCCTGGGCGCAGCAGGGCCGGGTCCAGCACGTCCGGCCGGTTGGTAGCCGCAATCAGGATCACGCCCTCGTTGGATTCAAAGCCGTCCATTTCCACGAGCATCTGGTTCAGGGTCTGCTCCCGTTCATCATGCCCGCCTCCCAGTCCGGCCCCGCGCTGCCGGCCCACGGCGTCGATTTCGTCGATAAAGATCAAGCAAGGCGCGTTCTTCTTGCCCTGGGTGAACAGATCGCGCACCCTGGCCGCGCCTACGCCCACGAACATCTCCACGAAGTCCGAGCCGGAAATGGAGAAAAAGGGCACTCCGGCCTCTCCGGCCACGGCCCGGGCCAGAAGGGTCTTTCCGGTGCCCGGCGACCCCACCAGCAGGACGCCCTTGGGAATCCGCCCGCCCAGGCGGGTAAATTTCTTGGGCTCGCGGAGAAAATCCACCACTTCCATCAGCTCTTCCTTGGCCTCGTCCACTCCGGCCACGTCCTCAAAGGTGACCTTGGTGGACTCCTCGCTGAGCATCTTGGCCCGGGACCGGCCAAAGGACATGGCCCGCCCCCCGCCGGACTGCATCTGGCGCATGAAAAATATCCAGACACCGATCAAGAGGAGCATCGGAAACCAGGAGATGAGCACCGTGAAATACCACGGCGACTGATCCTCCGGCTCGGCCACCACGCGCACGTCGTTGTCCAAAAGTGTTTGCACCAGGTTCGGATCGTTGGGGTTGAATGAAACGAAGCGCTGTTCGTTGAGCAGGACGCCTTGAATCCTCTGGCCCTGGACCTTGACCTCGGTGATTTCACCGGCGCGCACCCGGGTCAACAACTCGCTGTAGCTCAGCCTCTGCTCCGGCGCCGGCGGTTGGCTGAACATATTGAACAGAACCACCATGACCACGGAAATGGTGGCCCAGAGCAACAGGTTCTTGGAAAAATTATTCAATGGAAGACTCCTCTGGTGTCAGTTTGTCACTTCAACATACTCAAAATCGAAATTCCCATGCGTATTGCTCATCCCGCGCTTGCGGATCGAGGACGAAATGGATACAAGTCACCGCTGTTCGTTCGCCAAGCAAGCCCAAGCAGGTACCGGGTCGGCATTGAGCACGAATTGAGGAAGCGTTTCGTCACCGGTGTGGCGCCTGGACTTCAAATCCAGTGGACGGTCGAGAGGTCGTCGGTAGGTTCGACTCCTATACGCTTCCGCCATTTTTTCGGACATCTCAGTGGACCAATCACGCCGTTGAACGCACGGTTTCCAGCCACGTTCGAAGAGCGGCGATTTGCTCGCGCACCGGCCCTTCCCCCGTGCCTCCCGGCGCCGAGCGTCGGGCCACGGCCTGGTGATAATCCAGAACCTCGTAGACGTCTTCGACGATCAACGGGGAAAACGTCCGCAAATCTTCCAAAGACAGATCCTCCAGACCCTGCCCTTGCTCCTCGGCAAAAGCCACGGCCCGGCCCACGGCATGATGGGCGTCGCGAAAGGCCAAACCCTTGCCCACCAGATAGTCGGCCAGTTCCGTGGCATTGAGAAAGCCCTTGCGCAGCATGGCCAGCATCCGCTCGGGGACGAACTCCATCTCGGCCATCATCGCGGCCATCAGGCGCAACGAGGAGGACACGGTGGTGTCCGCGTCGAAAAACGGCTCCTTGTCTTCCTGCAAGTCCCGATTGTACGTCAGAGGTAGCCCCTTGACCAGAGTCAGCAAGGCCGTCAGATCGCCGTAGACCCGCCCGGTTTTACCGCGCATCAACTCGGCCACGTCCGGATTCTTTTTTTGGGGCATGATGCTTGATCCCGTGGCAAAGGCGTCGGGCAGCCGCACGAACCCGAAAGCCGGATTGGCCCACAGGATCAGCTCCTCGCAGAGCCGGGACAGATGAGCCATGATCACGCAGGCGCAGAACACGGACTCCATGACAAAGTCCCGGTCCGCCACTGCGTCCATGCTGTTGGAGAAAATTTCAGGAAAGCCCACCTCCCGAGCGACCATTTCCGGGTCAATGGGATAGGTGGTCCCGGCCAGTGCCGCGGCTCCCAGCGGACTGATCCGAACCCGCTTGCGGGCGTCGGCGACCCGGTCAAAGTTCCGGCGACACATCCAGGCATAGGCCAGTAGATGCTGGGCCAAGCTGACCGGTTGGGCCGGCTGCAAATGGGTGCATCCGGGCAGCAGGGTCCGGACATGCTCCTCGGCCCGGAGGACGAGCACCTGGATCAGCTCGCCCAGGTGGGCCTGCCAGTGCTCCAGGGCCTCGTCCACATGCAGCCGAAAGTCCAGGGCCACCTGGTCGTTGCGGCTGCGTCCGGTGTGCAGCCGCTTGCCGGCTTCGCCGATAAGCTCGGTCAACCGGGCCTCAATATTCATATGCACGTCTTCCAGTTCATCTTTCCAGACGAACGTTCCGGTCGCGACCTCGGATTCAACCCGCCGCAACCCCTCCAGGATGGCGTCCACGTCCTCGGACCGCAAGACCTTCTGTTTGCCGAGCATCCGGGCGTGGGCCATGGACCCGCGGATATCCTGCAAAGCGAGACGCCGATCCGCCCCGACCGAGGCCGTGTACTGCTCCACGAGCCGGTCCGTGGCCGCCTCGAACCGCCCGCCCCAAAGCTTGCCGGTGGATTCTTTTCCGGACATTATTGGTTCCAGGCCCGCAGCCGCAGGGCGTTCAACCGGATGAACCCCGCCGCGTCGGCTTGGTCGTAGACCATGTCTTGCTCGAAAGTGGCGAGTTCCGGGTTGTACAGGGAAACGTCCGACTTGCGGCCCAGCACCGAGACCGCTCCCTTGTACAGTTTCAGCCGCACCGTGCCCCGGACCCGTTCCTGGGTCTTGTCGATGAAGGCTTGCAGGGCTTCTCGCTCCGGAGCAAACCAAAACCCGTTGTAGACCATGGCCGCATACTGCGGGATCAATTGATCGCGCAGGCGCATGGCTTCCCGGTCCAAGGTCAGGCCTTCCAGATCCCGGTGGGCGGTTTGAAGGATCGTCCCTCCCGGGGTTTCGTAGACCCCGCGGGACTTCATGCCCACGAAACGGCTCTCCACCATATCCAGGCGGCCAATACCATGCCGTCCGCCCAGAACGTTCAGCTCGGTCATGATCGTCGCCGGACTCATGGCTTGGCCGTTGAGGGCCACGGGATCTCCGGCCTCGAATTCGATGGTTGCGATCTCCGGCCGGTCCGGTGCCTGTTCCGGCGGGACGCACATCATGTATGTGTGCGGCCCGGGCTCGGCCCAGGGGTCTTCCAGCTCGCCGCCTTCAAAAGAAAGGTGCAGCAGATTTCCGTCGCAGGAATAGGGTTTGTCCTTGGTCACGGTCACGGGAATGCCGTGTTTTTGGGCATATTCGACGCAGTCCGTCCGCGAACGCAAATCCCACTCCCGCCAGGGAGCGATGGTCTTCAGGGTTTTGTCCAGGGCCGCGGCGGTCAGTTCGAACCGTACCTGGTCGTTGCCCTTGCCCGTGGCCCCGTGGGCAATGGCCTGAGCGCCCTCGGCCCGGGCGATCTCCACCATTCGCTTGGCGATCAAGGGTCGGGCGATGGAGGTGCCCAGCAGATACCGGCCCTCGTACACCGCGTTGGCCCGCATCATCGGAAAAATGAAATCCTTGGCGTACTCTTCACGCAAATCCTCGACAAAGGCCTTGGTCGCGCCGGTTTCCAGGGCCCGGCGTTCCACGCCGGAGAGATCCTCCCCCTGGCCCAGGTCCGCGGTAAAAGCGATCACTTCGCAGGAGTAGTTTTCCTTGATCCACTTCAAAATCACCGACGTATCCAGACCGCCGGAGTAGGCCAGTACGACCTTTTCAATATTTTGACTCATTGCCGCGCACCCATCCCGTCCGTAATGTTCTCGTTAGCTCTGCTCACTAAAAACCCATTCCAACAAGGCCTTCTGCATATGCAGCCGGTTTTCGGCCTGATCCCAGACCAGGGAGGCCTCGCCCTCCATGACCTCGTCAGTGATCTCCTCTCCGCGTTTGGCCGGGAGGCAGTGCAGGACCTTGCAGTCCGGCCGAGCCAGGGCCAAAAGCCTGGAGTTAACCTGAAAGGGCGCGAAAATCTCCCGCCGTTCCTCTGCCGCGTCCTCCTGGCCCATGGAAGCCCAGACGTCGGTGTTCACGTAGTGGGCTTCGTTCACGGCTTCCTTGGGATCGTTGGTCACAACCACGTTAGCCCCGTTCTCCCGGGCTTGTTGCAAGACCTCGGAATCCGGCTCGTATCCCGGGGGAACGGCCAGATGCAGCGCAAAGGAAAAATGCATGGCCGCGTGCAGCCAGGAGTTGGCCATGTTGTTCCCGTCGCCCACCCAGGCGATTTTCAGGCTCGGGATATCCGGGGTCTGCTCGAAAATGGTCTTCATGTCGCTCATCACCTGGCAGGGGTGATGCAGATCGGTCAAAGCGTTGATCACCGGTATCCCACCAGCCGAGGCCAGTTCTTCGAGCACTTCCTGGGCAAACGTCCGCACCACCACGCCCTGGACGTAGCGCCCGAAAACCCTTGCCGTGTCCCGCAAAGGTTCGTTCCGACCGAGCTGGGAGTCCTTGTTGGTCATGAACAACACGTCGCCGCCCAGGGCCCGGATGGCCACCTCAAAGGAAATCCGCGTCCGGGTGGAGGCCTTTTCGAACAGCAGGATCAACGTCTTGCCGTCAAGCAGGGACGAACGCCAATTGGACGCTTTGATCTCCTTGGCCCTGGTCAACATGTTCCAGGCCTCGGAACGCTTCAGATCGGTTATCTGTAAAAAATGTCGAGCCATAACGCCCTCACGCGCCCCCTCAAACACCTACGGGGGGATTCAAGATGAACAAACTCCCCAGCCTTGTCCGCGCCGTGAACAACTACCGGGAGCAACTCTTGCGGAAAGAAAAATATTGAACATAGCCTGGGGCATTGCTGGTGTAAAGAACTAAAAACCGGCCAACGTGAACCTTTTTTTCGGTGAGGGAACGAGAGGTTTTCGTAGAAAAGCCCGAAAATTTGACATCCGCGGCTTTCATGGGTCAACCTTGCTGAAGAACCGTTGAGCGGAGCCACCGGGCGCCGCCCCCCAACCTCATGTGGCAATCCAAGGAGTAACCATGCGTCTCGTCATCGTATCCAATCGGCTGCCCATCAATCTGGTGGAAGAGGACGGCAGGATCATTGCCAAGGAATCCGTGGGCGGCC
>SKYX01000124.1 GCA_007127655.1 Desulfonatronum sp. | reverse complement strand
TCTCTATCAATACTCCGTGGACGAGAACGAGGGAATCGTGTTCAAGCTGACGGTGGATGATCGAAAAGACGCTTACGGATGATCGGCCAGCCGGCACATGCAGCCTGTT
Source organism: Desulfonatronum sp. (assembly GCA_007127655.1). Taxonomy (GTDB): domain Bacteria; phylum Desulfobacterota; class Desulfovibrionia; order Desulfovibrionales; family Desulfonatronaceae; genus Desulfonatronum. Next base: position 8,778 of record SKYX01000124.1, on the reverse strand, counting down.
CCGTACCGTCACGACGCGGGCTCGTACCGTTGATTCTCATACGCCGCCAAGGCCCTTGTCCCATTCCTTCCCCATGGCCCTGCCCACCGCGGCAAAGCCCTCAAGATGCGAGACGCCATGCGCGAGTTCTTTTTGGGCCTGCCTGACTCCCTGCCTGACATCTTCCAGTATCCTGTCCGCCTGCTTGCGCTGGAAACCGCAGTGTTTCTCGGCAAAGTGCAGCAGGCGTTTCCGGTCCGGCCATTTTTTTGATCCGTCCAGGGTCAGGGCCAGGGCATCGTGGGGGAGGTAGGCCGTGGTGGTCACGATGTCGAAGGTGGGGGCCAGCTTTCCGCGTCTTGCCTCAGGGGTGTCGGAGATCAGGCAGAAATTTTTACGGTGCGCGTCTCCGTTGCGCAGCACAACGCTGACGACGATCATCTTGAACAGTTCGACAAGGCATTCCCCGAGGCATTCCTGGATGCAGTAGTTCTGGAGCACCTTGGTCAGTTGTTCATAACTCCCGTGGTACTTCTTCGCACTGGGCAGGCCCGCCAGGACGCAGAAATCCTCAAATCCCATGTACCTGTCCTGCTCCGTGAGGTCGAACCGTTCGACCACCAGGAACTTTCCGTTTTCCGAAACCTCCCGGTGTGGCGTCCTCAGCCCGGCGTATTGCGCGGCCAGCAGGCAAAAATATTCGTTGTAGGCAAGGTGCGGATACTCGGCATCCCATGCCTTGACCATGTGCGTCGTCCCGCGAATCGCCAGCTTGTGGTCCGGGCTCAGTTTGGTGTGCCAGGCATCCCGGACCAGAACCTTGGGTTGGACTCCGGAAACGCCGGATGATGCCGCGTATATCCGCAGTAGCTCCTGGAAAAGGTCTTCAGCGCCGTCGTGGGCCAGGATTTCCTGAACGCTGAAGTCGGGAATGGATGTTTCATGAGTCCGTGCAGCGTTGCGATACTCCAGGCGGCCGACCTGTGACGGTCCCGTGACCTCCAGAAGCCGGAGGTCGTCGCAATCCGGGACGGCTTTTTCCAGGTAGCGGCGCAGAAATCCTTCAGGGAGGTTCATGTCGAATATCGGGTGCAACCGGCCGGGAGAGGAAAGGTAGCTTTGCAGGCGGACCGGCATGGTCAGCGAGACGGACTGCATCTGCTGCACCCCGGGAAAGTAGGTGAAGACATGGTGCGGCTTGCCCGGTGCTTTCTCCAGGGCCCCGGCTTGCTGGCCGTCGGCGAGGACGTGGATCATGACTCCTGTTCCTCCAGCAGATCGTCCAGGGTCGGCGGCTCGCCGACTTCACGGATTTCCAGCGTCCGGGAGAACAGAGCCAGGATGCGCAACACCTTCCGCAACCCTGGATCACCGCCCACTCCTCGTTCCAGATTGCAGACAAAGGCCCGGGAAACCCCGGCCCTCCTGCCCATTTCAGTCTGGTCCCAGCCTTTGTGCTTGCGCAGGGAAGCAATCTGCTTGCCGAGTTCTTGTTGATGCATGCTTTTTATTGTATGCAAAGATTTCCAAAATGGCAACGATGCGTTAAATAATATGCAATGTCCATCGCAAAGGCCTTCTCCCATTCCTTCCCCATGCACCTGCCCACCGCGACAATGCCTGTTAACGCCAGGCAGAGGATTGATTTGCACCACGCAAAGGTATGATGTATTGTCATACCGGAGGTGATGATCATGAGCACGGCAAAAGTCGCCATCACGATGGAAGTGAACCTGCTCAAACAGGTTGACAGGCTTGTAGCGTCACGCGTCTACCCCAACCGGAGTCGTGCGATTCAGGACGCCGTAGCCGACAAGCTTCAGCGAATGGACCGCGGGCGTCTCGCCCGCGAATGCGCGAAGCTGGATCGGACATTTGAGCAGGCAATGGCGGAAGAGGGAATCGGAGCGGAGGTTGATCAATGGCCGGAGTACTGAGAGGTGACATTGTTTGGGCGGATCTCAATCCGACACTCGGCCACGAGCAAGCCGGACTGCGTCCCGTCCTGGTCCTGAGTGACGACATTTTCAACGCTTATTCAGGCACGGTCATCGCCATCGCACTCACCAGCCAGCCCCAGCGCGCCGGGTTTCCGCTGACTCTCGAACTGGAGAGCGCGAAGCTCCCCAAACGCTCGTGGGCAAAAATCAGCCAGATCAGAACGATCTCGGTTCAGCGTCTCAAAGGGATGATCGGCAAGGCCGCGCCTGAGGAACTGGACATGATCGTGGACGGACTCAATGAGCTGATCGGAGGCCAACAAAGCCCTCGGTCATACCGTTGACAGCCGCACGGAAGCGTCTGCCAGTATCGGGTCAGGGCAATCATTTTGGCAGATCGATTTGCTTTTGACGTTGTCCGTGATGTGGATTACTCATAGCTATAAGTATCCACATTGAGGAGGTGCGTTATGCGAACAATTCAGATGACCCTTGATGATAATCTCGTCAAGGCGGTGGATCGTGTTGCAAGGGAACTCCACACGAGTCGGTCCGTTTTCACAAGAAAGGCTCTACAGGATGCGCTGGAAAAGTATAAAAACGAGCAACTTGAGCTAAAGCATCGACGTGGTTACGAACAATATCCGGTTGCCGGCGATGAGTTTTCGGTTTGGGAAGCCGAACAGGCATGGGGGGATGGATGAAGCACGGGGAAATACGCTGGTATAAATTCGCTGCGCCGGATAAAAAACGGCCAGTCCTCATCCTGACGCGCGACAGCGTGTTGGAGTACCTGGGGGAGGTTACTATCGCGCCTATCACATCTACTGTGCGCGATATTCCATCGGAAGTGTTTCTCTCGACGATTGAGGGTATGCCCAAGGATTGCGCGGTCAATTGTGACCACTTGCAGACTGTTTCAAAAGGTAAAATCGGTCCATTGATCACATTCCTCCCCCGAACGAAGATGGTAGAGGTCGGACGAGCAATCCGGTTTGCACTCGACATTTGAAAATGGAGCTGCCAACCACGATCTTTCAGCGGATCGCAAAATCGCGCCTGTTGAAGAGCAGTAGTCCAAAATGCCTGCCACAAGTAATCGCCAAAAAGGAATCGGCACGTGAGCTTGGTCACGCCCAAGAAACGGGTCGCTGAGCACGGGGAGGTCTTTCCTCCCGGGTGGATGATCGAGGCGATACTGTAAAAAGGAATACTTCGAGCCAAGAGCAGACCTGACCCCTCTCCTTGACCCCTCTCCTCTTCGATTCTGAAGCAGAAGATTGAATATCAAGAGCACCCGTGGTAGCTCCTGACACCATGAGCACACTAGCAAAAGCAGACGTACTGAGCCTGAGCGTTCCCGAACGTATCCAACTCGTCGAGGATATCTGGAACACGATCGCTGAGTTTCCGGATGAGGTCAGACTGACCGATGAGCAGAAGGCGGAGATTGATCGTCGGCTGGATGCGTACCTCCAGAATCCGGACGAGGGTTCCCCGTGGGGGACGGTACGGGAACGGATCAGGAGTAGACGTTGAGCCGACGGCTCATCGTCCGCCCGGAAGCCGAAGCGGAGATGACGGACGCGTTCGATTGGTATGAGGACCGTGTCCCCGGCCTTGGTTCGGAGTTCCTTCTCTGCGTGGATGCCGTCTTTGGCGCGATCCTGCGCTCACCACAACAGTACCCCCGGGTGCACAAGATCGCCCGTCGTGCACTTCTCGCAGATTCCCCTTCGAGGTCATCTTTGTGGAGGATGACGAACGCGTCGTCGTCCTCTCAGTCTTCCATGCCAAGCGGAACCCGAAACGCTGGCAGGAACGTATCTGAGAAACTTCGAACAGGGACCTCCACCCTACCCAGTAGCGCGTCTTCACTGGTCCGTTGAGCACCACGCACGTCCCCCAAAATACCTCCCACAAGGAATCGCCAGAAATGCACCGGCACATGAGCTTGGTCAAGTCCAAGAAACGCGCCGCTGGCCACGCGGAGGTGTTTCCAGCGTGGATGGTCGAAGCGATGCTTCTCTGTCGCGGAACGATGTTCGTTTCGTGTGGGGTCGGCTAGCGAGGAATCGGCGTATTGTTGTGTCGTTTTTGTACGGCGTCGGTCTACGAATGCAGAATGGGAAACAAAGGAAAATTGAATGTTTGGACGGTTTTTTATGATAGGTATGATGGTGATGTTTCTTCTGGTTGCGCTTTCAAGCAGTGTTTCCTTTGCACAGGATTCAGCAACGGAATTTGACAGACCGGTCATAGGGGCAATTCTTCCTTTTTCCTCAGCCTTTGAAGACATCGCTTTTGAGCAGCAAAGAGCCATCAATCTGGCTCTTTCAAAGTCGGTTGTTCCTGTAAATGTTATCTTCAAGGATGGAGGAGCGGACAAGGAAAGCGCTGTGCAGGCATTTCATGAGCTTGCGGGGCTTGAGGATCGTCCCCTGGCAGTCATCAGCTGTTCCAGCTGGGCTTCTGACGCGATACATCCCCTTGCTGCTGAGAAAGGCATATTTCACATCGCCATTGGCAGCGCAGCGTTGAATCGTACCCATTCAGGAAATACAGTCAGGTTCACTCTGGACGCGGCGGATGAGCAACAGCAGTTGGCTGAGTATCTGTCCTCCTTCGAGAAAATCGCAATACTGGCAATGGACAACGACCTGGGCAAAAGCTGGATTTCCCACATCCGGCACAGTTTTCCTGAGCAGGTTGCAGCGGCGCATGTGTATGATCCTCAAATGATGGACATCCGCGAAAAACTTGCGGAAATACAGACCATTGATCCAGACGTCCTGGTGCTCATCAGTGCGGGGGAGGCTGCCGGGATTGCCCGGCAGGCCCGAAAAATCGGAATAACTGCGCAATTCGTGGGCACTCGGCCCATTGAACGTGCGGAACTTCTGGCTGAGCCGGAATACACCAACGGTCTTGTCTATACATACCCTTCCTACAATACAAAGCATGAATTTTCTGCCATGTACCGGGGGGAATACGGAAGCGATCCCGGATTTTTCGGGGTCGAAGCCTTTGATGCAGTGACCACTCTTTTGCAGATCCTGGACAAGGGGGTTGTGCGGTCGGCTGATCTGTTTCAGAGCTACGCAGGGCGGAAATTCGTGGGTGCGCTGGGGGAGATTTACTTCACCAGCCATGGAGACGCCAGGTATCCATATCTGTTGAAGCAGATAGTGGACGGCCGGTTTCAGGTTGCCGGATTTCAATTTCCCCTGCTTCTTGAAAAGACTGCGCAACAGCTTGAAGACATATTCCGGGAAATGGATCAGGATATTGCACTGGCTGCCCGGAAGCTTTCCAAAACAGGACTTGCGGGAGAGCCTGCCGCTTCAATACTCCGGGAGCTTTACGCAAAAAATCCCCATGCCTACAACTGCGTTACCGTTGATGCTGAAGGGATCATCGTCAATGTGGCTCCGGACAGGTACCTGGAGGTCATTGGAGAGGACATCAGTCATCAGGAACAGATCGTTCGGCTGCATTCCACGCGTCAGCCTGTACTCAGTCAGGCCGTAAAGATGGTTGAGGGATTTGTGGGTATTGACCTGGAGCATCCTGTATTCAATCTTGAAAATGAGTTCATTGGATCAGTCAGCATTTTGGCCAAACCGGATTTTTTCGGGAGCATTATTTCCCAGAAGGTCTCCAATTTTCCCGTGGAAATGTTTGTGATCCAGAAGGATGGGGTCATGGTCTATGATATCAATGAACAGGAAATCGGCAAAAATGTTTTTCTTGATCCTTTATATCAAAGATATCCTTCTCTGCTTGCAGTTGCTCGCAGGATTGCTGCCGAGCCGGATGGCCGGGGGCGATACCGTTTTCTGGACAAGAACATGCGAGAGGAGGTGGTCAAAAATATCGTCTGGACCACGGTGGGGCTGCACGGAACCGAGTACCGGCTGGCTCTGGCCTTTGAAGAGTAAGAACCAGACAACTACCAGATGAGCCAGGGCCGTTTTTGCTGGAACGGCCGTTGGCGTAAAGCGATCTCGTGGCCGGAATCATACCCTGGCCGCCAGACAGCGGCCCCCGCCACATTCCCCCCCGCCGACTCCACGATCAACCTTGAGAGAGAAGCTTCTCGATGCGTTCCTGTTGATGTTATGCTAAAAATAGCATAGCTGAGTCCTTCAGAAAAGCTTCCACATTGGCGTCGAGTTCCTGGCAACGATACATAATTGTATGGAGTGTATGTTGCAAAAGTGTAGCTTTTTCCAGTGTCCAGGAAATATTCTCAATGATTTCAGGTTTTTATTTTTGGCACGCATGATGCTCTACTCAGGGAAAACAACGAGCAGGAGGAGGGGGCATGGGTATTGTTCTGGGGATTTGCATCGTGGCCATGGTTTTTGTGGTTTGTGAGAAATTGGTGGGTAATTGCCTGTATGTCTATTCCGACGGAGTGGATGGGGACGCTTCGTGCAGCTTGTCCCGGATTCCGGCAGGGGAAGCGGCCACGAAAGGCCTGCCTTTGTTCCTGGCAGGCATCGGTCTGCCACTGACCATGGCCAGTCCTTTCGGCGGGTTCCTTTGTCTACTGGTTGCGGCGCTGCTTTGGAGAATAGGCAAGACAACCGGAATCCGACCATGGCCGGACAATGCCTGACAGCTCGTTTCTCTTCCCCCTGCAACTGACCTTGCGCGTGGCTTCCCTGGCCACGCTGTTCGCCCTGGTGTCCGGGGTGCTGTTGGCCTGGGTCATTCATCGGTTTCGTTTTCCCGGCCGGAACATGCTGGATGCCGTATTGACCCTGCCCATGGTTCTGCCGCCCACGGTGCTTGGCTACTATTTGATCGTGCTGATAGGGCGCAACGGAGTGATCGGCGGCTGGCTGGAGTCGACCTTTGGGATCACCCTGATGTTCACCTGGCAGGGGGCGGTGATTGCCGCGTCCGTGGTGGCGTTTCCCCTGGTGTTCAAGTCGGCCCGAGCCGCGTTGGAAGGGGTGGGGCAAAAGTACGAGAACGCGGCCCGCACCCTGGGCTGCGGCGAATGGCAGGTGTTCTTGCGCGTCTTGTTGCCCATGGCCGTGCGCGGGATCGTGGCCGGAACAATGCTGGCCTTTGCCCGGGCCATGGGCGAGTTCGGGGCCACCCTGATGGTTGCCGGGAACCTGCCCGGCCGAACCCAGACCATGCCCTTGGCCGTGTACAGTGCCGTGCAGACCGGGAACCAGGACTTGGCCAACATGTTGGTGCTTGTCTTGTCCGCCGTTTGCGTGTTGATTTTATGGATTACGGGATCTCTGCTCAAACCCAAATGGGAGGAAAGGACATGAAACGCATTGCCGCCGTTTTGCTGTGTGTTGTTTTGTTTCCTGCCTCGGTGGTGCCGGTCGCGGCTCAGGAGTTGATCGTGTCCGCTGCTGCCTCGCTGACGGATGCCTTCTCTGGGCTCAAGGATGATTTTGAAAAGGAACACCCTGGAACGCAACTGGTCTTCAACTTCGGAGCCTCCGGGGCGCTCTACCGCCAGATCGAACAGGGCGCGCCCGTGGACGTGTACGCCTCCGCGGACATGCGCTGGATGGGCGAGGCCATCCGGATCGGGCGCGTTGAAGCGTTGGAGTCCACAGTCTTTGCGCAAAACAGGATTGTTCTGGCCGTACCCAAAAACAATCCTGCCGGGGTCTCGACCCTGAAAGACCTGGAGAGCGCCGGTGTCCGTCGGGTCGGAGTGGGCATGCCGGACACCAGTCCGGCGGGGAATTACACCAGGCAGTCACTGAAGGATCTGGAACTCTGGGAACTTCTGGAGCCCAAGTACATCTTCGCGGAAAACGTGACCCAACTGCTGAGCTATTTACGGCTCGGCGAGGTGGATGCCGGGTTCTTTTTCGCCTCCGACGCGGTCCGGGGGGCGGACAGCGTGGCCGTGGTCATGGAAATGCCCATGAAGGAGCCGGCCCTGTTTCCCATCGCCCCGCTCTCCGACAGCAAACAGCCGGACTTGGCCCAAGCCTTCGTGCGCTTCATCCTGTCCGAGAAGGGACAAACCGTCCTTTCCGGGTACGGATTCAGCAAAGCGGAATAACAATGCTTCTGCGGTGCGACATCACGACACGCTTCACCGGTGATGCCAGCGGTTTTGAGCTGGATGCATCGTTCCAGGCGTCTTCCGCGTCCATCGTTCTCTTTGGGCCATCCGGCTCCGGCAAAACACTGACCCTGATGACCCTGGCGGGATTGCTGACTCCCCGGGCCGGGCACATCTCGGTCCGGGGGGTCACGTTTTATGACTCCCGGGCAGGGGTGAACGTGCCCGCCAGAAAGCGCAACGTCGGCGTCGTGTTTCAGGACTACGCCCTGTTTCCGCATCTGACTATCCGGGAAAACGTGGCCTTTGGTCTGAAGCGACCCTTTCGACCGCTCAACGCGGAACAACGGCGCAGCGTGGAGGAACTGCTGGAACTGTTTGGCCTCGCATCCCTAGCCGGACAACGTCCCCATCAGCTTTCCGGCGGCCAGCGCCAGCGCACGGCTTTGGCCCGCGCCCTGGCACCCAACCCGGAACTCCTGCTCCTTGACGAGCCATTCACGGCTTTGGACCAACCCTTGCGGGCCAAAATGCGCGAGGAGCTGACCCGAATCCGGGAGCGCTTCAACGTGCCCATGGTCATGGTCAGCCACGACCTGGCCGACGTGGAGGCCTTTGCCCAAACCCTGGTGGCCTTTGGGCACGGACGGGTGCTGGAGGTTCTGGATTATCGGGAGCGTCGCTCCGGTGGTGAAAGCGCGGGAAATATTCTGACTCCGTTGTTTGAGGCGGCCAATGGCAATGCCAATGAATCCGGATGATGTCCTTTTTCCGGCCTGAAGGCGGGCTTGACTGAAGACTACG
>SKYX01000083.1 GCA_007127655.1 Desulfonatronum sp. | reverse complement strand
TTACGACCAGGCCCACCCTTTGGCCAGGAACGGCGAGGCTGGGGAGGGGGATTCAGAAGTCAGGAGTCAGGAGTCAAAATTCAGAAGCCACGAGTCGGAGGGCTGAGGATGTGGGCGAAGGCCTCCTGGCACTCGTGCTCAGCGGAGCGGTGCTGGTGCGCGAAATTGATATCAAGCCGAAAAGCTTGGGAAGGGAGTCGATTCCGAGTACGAGCACGACAAAACCCAGTGAAAAAAAGCGAAGAAAGGCTCAGAGAACTACCTCCCGGGGCGGGAAGTGGCCAGAAGATAGACTTCGTGGGGGTCAAGGATCAGGACTACGCTTCCGTCGCCCATGATCGTGGCCCCGGAAATGCCGTCGATGTCTCCCAGGTACGTGCCCAGCGGTTTGATGACCACTTCCTGGCGTTCCAGTAAGCGATCCACCACCAAGCCCAGACGGCGGTCGTTGTCCGTGATCACCACCACCGGGAGGATCTCCCGTTGGTTGGTGTTCTTGGGCAGGCCGAGCAGGTCCGTCAATTCAACGATGCCCAGCACCTCGTCCCGCAAGGTGACCGCCTTGCGGCCGCTGACGTCGGTGAGGGTCTCGGCCTCGATCTTGGTCGTCTCGGATACCGCGTCCAAGGGAATGGCGTATGTGGCCCCGGCCACGGTGACCATCAGGGCGTCGATAATGGCCAGGGTCAGGGGCAGGACCAGGGTCATCTTCGACCCCTTGCCCAGTTCCGAGGTCACGTTGACCGTGCCCTTGAGATTCTTGATATTGGTCCGGACAACGTCCATGCCCACGCCTCGACCGGAAATATCTGTAATCTTCTCGGCTGATGAGAACCCCGGGGCAAAGATCAGGTCCACCGCCTCCCGGTCGTCGAGTCTGGCGGCCTCCTCCTCGGACATCAATCCCTTTCTCACCGCCACCATGCGCATTTTTTCCGGATCAATGCCCCGACCATCGTCTTCCACCTCGATGGCCACGGAATTCCCCTTGTGATAGGCGCGCAGCCAAACCCGTCCGGTGGGGGGCTTGCCCGCGGCGATGCGCTCTTCCCGCCCTTCCAGGCCGTGATCCATGGAATTACGGATCAAGTGAACCAGAGGGTCGCCAATGACTTCAACGATACTCTTGTCCAGCTCGGTTTCTTCACCTTCGGTAATCAATTCCACGTCTTTGCCGCTTTTGCGGCTCAGGTCCCGAACCAGCCGGGGAAACCTGGAGAACACAGCGCTCACCGCCACCATGCGCACCTGCATGATGGTGTCCTGAAGGTCGTCGGAAATCCTGGCCATGGCATAGGTGGATTCGGTCAACTGCTGGGCGACCTGTTCCACTTGGTCCGGATTTTCTTCCAACGACTTGGAAAGCATGGCGAAGCGGTTCCGGTTGATGATCAACTCACCGATCAGGTTCATCAAATGGTCCAGCCGTTCGTGGTCGACCCGGATGGTGGTGGACGTCTTGGGCTTGGGGGGAGCGGCGGAATCTTGGCGGGATGGTGACTGCTCAGCGGAGGTTTCAGGAGAAGAGGGCGAATTCGCAGTCGCTGTTCGGTCGTCGCCGGTGTTTGAAGCAGGCCTGACGTCAGATTCCTCGGGCTCCGGGGATGGCCTGTCCCCGGGGGAGGCGCTCGTGACGGGTTCATCTTGAGATGATTTGGGGGCTAGAGGGGCGGATTCGTTTTCTTCATCGCCGGATTCTTCAAGTTGTGCTTCAGGGGGGGGCTCGGAAGAAGAAGCGTCGCCAAGCGTATGCTTGTTCAAAACCGCCTCGACCATGTCCGCGATGATCTCCTTTTCCTGGTTGAGCAGGTCCAGGAACAACTCAAACCCCATGTCCGCGCCGCGGGCCTGGTCCACGAGTTTGGCCGTGCGCTCTGCGTAAACGTTCAAGTCGTCGAAGCCCATGTAGTTGGAGGAATTCTGGAGGGTCAGCAGTGAGCGGTAGAGGCCATCAATAGATTCCCGGTGGTCGGGAGCCTCGGCCAACAGACCCAAAGCCAAGCGCATGTTTTCCACCTGATGACGGGCGGTTTCGCGAAAAATAGCGAAATCTTTAGGATCCATCCCGTTCGCAATCGCCTCAGATGGGGGCGCGGTGTTGGCCTGGGAAGGGGCTTGAGGCAGCGGGTCGTGTGGGAGCGGGGCTACGTCCTCAATTTCGATCGATACGTCTTGTTGCGCGTCCACGGCCGCATGTCCCAGACGGGCTTGATACAGCTTGGCGATCATCGGCTGAACATCCGTCGTGGTCACGGTCATGAACTCGGCGTCTACCTTGGCCACCAAACCGTCGACTTGGTCCGTGGCGGCCAGGAGCAGATCGATCAGGTCCCGCTCCAGGGCGATCTCTCCTTTGCGGACTTGACCCAACAGACTTTCAGCCTCATGGGCCAGGGCGTTGAGCTCGGCAAAACCCAACAGGCCGCTGTTCCCCTTGAGGTTGTGCATGTAGCGGAAAATATCGTTGATCAACTCGTCTTTCCCTTCCGGAGTCCGTTCCAACTCGAGAAGAGACTGGTTCAGGTTGGTGACGATTTCCTGGGCCTCTTCCAGAAAGTCCGCCAGGTGTTCCGCGCTGACCGCGTTCAAGGCATAGGTGCCCGACGATGCCGGCTGTATGGCTGAGGAACCGTTTCCCTCGTCTGTTGGGGCTTGAGGTGCTGAATCCGCTGAAGGTTTCGGAGATGATGTTGAGGGCGGTGAGTTTTTTGGAGCCGCGGCTCGCTGTGAGACCGGTGCGGAGGGGGCGCCGCTGCCATCCAAGACACCGTTGATGCGAGCAATGATCTCCCGGGTGTCCACGTCGCCTTCCAGACCGCTGCTTTCCAGATTGTCGATCATCATGCGCAAGGCGTCGGTGGTCGCCAGGACGATGTCCATGATGTCCGGAGTGACCTGAAACTTGCCCTTGCGCAGTTCGTCCAGGATATTCTCGGCCTTGTGAGCCAAATTATTGATCTGGGGCAGGCCCAGAAAACCGGACGCCCCTTTCAGGGAGTGCATCGGCCGGAAAATGGCATCCAACAGCCCCACATCCCGCGGCTGTTTTTCCAGAAGCAGCAGGTTGGGCTCAATGGTTTCCAGATGCTCCTTGGCCTCGATAATAAAATCAGAGAATATTTCCGGATCCGAGAACTCTTGGTTCATGCGCGCACCTCTTGGCGGGGAAGGGAAAGAAGATGGCTGAGTGTACTGAAAACCTTATCCACCAGTCCGTTCAAAAACACCACGTGCAAGAAGCAAAAAAAGCTACCGGACACGTCCTGTGTCCGACCCTCACGGGCTGTGGCTGCGCCACAGTATCGATTTGCCGTCCTGGCAATCGAATCAAGGTCGAAGCGTAGTTATTGATACGTGAGAGTTTGAACTTTTTGTAGCGACGCAGCAATGAAGAGTTTTTCAACGGACTGTTGGGCTATCCCAGAAGCATCTTCACGTTGCGGACCAATTTGTCTGGCTGCGCAGGCTTGACCATGTACAGATTCGCGCCCAGGCCGATCCCTTTCTGAATGTCTTTTTCCTGACCTTCGGTGGACAGGACGATGATCGGGATATCGCGAAAAATATCCTGTTCACGGATGTTCTTGATGAAGGTGAAGCCGTCCATCCGCGGCATGTTGATGTCGCTGATAATCAGGTCCAGTTCACCGGCGGAAAAGAGCTTTTCCAAGCCGTCCATGCCGTCCTCGGCCATGGTCACCCGGAAGCCCTCCCGCTTCATGATGAAGGCGACAAGGTTGCGAACCGTTTTGGAGTCGTCAACGATGAGAATATGCTTCACGAAAAACACCTCATGATTTCACCAGGGATTGGATAAGATGGTCCAGGGAGAGAATGCTGATCAGACGCTGATTCTCGGCACGAATCAGGCCGCAGATCATCTCGTTTTGGACGCCCAGCAAGGACTCCACCGCCCAATCGATGCGTTCCTGTTTGACGCGGTGCATGGTGGAGACGGCCTGGATTTGCAAACCGACCTGCAACCCCCCGTGGCGACAGACGATAATGAACATATCGTCACCAGGAGGCAGCCGGAGCAGGTTACGCAGGGAAACCAGGGGCGTGACCCGACCCCGCAGATTGACCACGCCGGAAAGAAACGTCGGGGCAGAGGGCAGCTTGGTCGCCTCCACGGATCGGATGACTTCCTGGATCACTTCTATGGGGAGGGCGTAATCCTGGTCAGCCAAGCGAAAACCGATCAACTGCAATTCGGGCTGTTCGCGCAGTGTTTTTTGCAATTCCGCCGGATCCGGGCCTATGGACGAACCGCGAGGGGCCGTCGTGCCTTTGGTTTCATGGGCAGCGCCGGTTGGAGACGTCGGCCCAGCCATGACCTGTTCGGGGGTGACGGCCTGAATCGTCGGACCTTGGTCTCCGGAGGGACTCTCGAAACCGAGATACTTGCGTAAAAAAGCCTGTTCCGCGCTGGTCAAATCCTTGCCGTTGCGAGGGGCGGTGATGTCTTCGGGCAGCAGCGGCTGATCCTTGAAATACTGTTCAAGCGTTTTCATTGGCGGTCAACTCCCTGGCCAGTTGTCGGTAGGACTGTGCTCCCTTGGAGGATGGGGCAACGCCCAGGATGGTTTTCCCCATTCCACTGGCTTCCCGGAATTTGGTGTCCATGGGGATAATGGTCTCGAACACCTTGGAGGCCGCCTTTTGGCGCAACAGGCGCAATACTCGCTGGCAAGCCCCGGCCCGGCGGTCGAACATGGTGGGTAAAATTCGAAAATCAATGGGTTTAGGCAAGGCTTTGTTCAAAGTCTTCATGGTCGCGAAGATCAGGCGCACGCCATGCAGGGCCAGGAAATCCGTCTGCATGGGAATGATCACCAGGTCGCAGGCCACTAGGGCGTTGACCAGCAATATGCCGACATGAGGCGGACAGTCCAGGACCACGTAATCATATCGATTTTCCAGGTGGCCCATGCATTGCTTCAGGATAGCACCCTTGCCCGCCCGGTCCCGAAGGTCCATCTCCAGTTCGGAAAGCCTGATGTGGCTGGGAGCGGCGTCGAATCCGGCATCGACGGCGGGGGAAATCATTGAGTCCAGAATGGCTGTGCGCTTACCTGGGTTCTCCTCGCGAAACAGGTCGTAGAGGGTCGTGCGTTCCTCTTCGGGATAAAAGCCCAGGTGAATGCTGGCACAGGCGTGGGGGTCCAGGTCCATGACCAGAACGCGACGTCCCATTTCGCCCAACGCGGCACCGAGGCTCAGAGCGGTGGTGGTCTTGCCCACGCCGCCTTTCTGGTTGGCCACGGCCAGGACCGTCAGATTCACGCGGCGCCCCGTTTGCGCAGTTCCTTAAGGATCAGCGTGCGCAATGCTTGCCAGTCGTCTTCATAGATGTCCAAAAATTTCAAACCCAATCCATAATCTCGGAGCGGGATCACCTCCTGAACCCTGACCACCTCGGCCACCGCGGTCAAGGATTGGTCCGCGTCGCTTTCAAATACCTTGAAGAAACCAGGATGGTGCTTGTTCAGGCTGGGGATGAAGATGGTCACCTGCAACTTGTCCCCGACAGCGAATCTCCTGGCGCAGTGAACGAGCAGCCCGCCTTCACTGATGTCCACGGAGTGGACTTCGGAAGTGGGCTGGCGTTGCAAGGGAAAGGCAAAGGGCCTGATTTTAACCTCAAACGGCTTGGTCAGCCGGACATGGGCTCGTTTTTCCTCTTCAGTAAGCATGCGGGACTCCCTTTCGCATTGATCGTGAATCAATTCCTCGCGGCGGCTCGTGGACCGGGTCATGTTTCTTTGTAGTAGACGATGCTTCCGGGGTGGTGTTTGGGGTTCAGGGTTCTGGAAACATGGTGCAGGGATTCGGAGTGGCCGATGAACAGCACGCCGTCCGGAACCAGATTGTCGAAAAAAGAACCAACGACGCGTTTTTTCATCGCGTCGTCAAAGTAGATGATGACGTTTCGGCAGAAAACGATCTCCGAGCGCGGAACCAGTTTCACTTGGCCGCGATCGTTCAGGTTGAGCTGACCGAAGGTGATCATGTTTTTCAAGTCCTGGCGTATCTTGAACCGTCCGGCTTCTTCGATGAAGTACCGCTTGACGACATCCTTGGGCGTGGTGCGCAGGGCGTAATCCGAATAGACGCCTTGACGCGCCGTCCGGAGTACGGCCTCGGATAAATCATTGGCCGTGATCCGGATATTCCAGGAGGCGATTTCAGATTTGAGCACCTCGTGGACAATGATGGCCAGGGTGTACGGTTCTTCGCCGGTCGAACAGCCCGCGGACCAGATGTGCAGATTGCGTTTCCCTTCCTTGCGAAGTCGCTCCAGAATCCGAGGCAGAACTATGTTCTGAAATACGTTGAGTTGCGGAGGGTTGCGATAAAAACTGGTTTCATTGGTGGTGATGACCTCGAACAGCCTGGGCAGTTCCTGGCGGCGTCCGCCGTCGAATTTCAAAAAATGGAGATACTCTCCGTAATCCTTCAGGTTCAGAATTTTGACGCGGTTGGAAAGCCTGTTTTCCAGAAGGTATTTCCGGTTGTCCGGGATATAAATACCACTTTGCGCGTAAATAAAATCTCGAAGTTGTTGAAACTCGGCATCCTTGATGCCCGGCGTTCCCGCGGCACTCATTATTTCGCCTACCCTGCCTCACGTTCCTGGAGTACGGCGATGGCGTCCTCCACTGCGTTGATCAATTCCGGGTCGTCGTTGTTGAGCATCCCGAGCAGAATCTGGAAGGCTGCCTGGCCGCCGATCATCCCCAGCGCCTCGATCACCTTGATGGAAATAAGTGGATTGTTCTTTTGCAAAAGAGGAGCCAAGTCCTTTACTGCATCGGCGACACGCAACCGCCCCAAGGCTTCGACGGCTCGGATGCGGATCCAGTCGTCGGCGTCGCCCAGGGCGGATTTCAGGATTGGCGCAACATTGACCAAACTGCACGCGCAGTTTCCGAGCAGAGCAATCAGGGTCAGTCGAACGTCCCGGTCTTCATCCTGCAAGCGCTGAGAAATCATTTCAAAAATCTCTTCGGTCAGGCCGCATAGTTTGATGCTGGCTTCCAGGGCCGCCTTACGCACGGAGGTGGACTCATCCTCCAGGGCTGAACGAATCACGTTCAGGTGTGAGTCGCAACCCAGATTGCCCAGGCCGAGGATGGCCATGGCCCGCTTGTCCGCGGCTGGAGAGGCGAACATCTGGAGAAATTTGTCCACCAAGGATTTCTCTCCCAGACTGATGCAGGCTTCCAGGGCCACGCCGCGGACATCGGGGTAGGGGTGATCCAGAAAAGTGAACAGTTTATCGGCCAATTCCGGCTTGCTTTTCTCCTGAGCGGCCTCGCGACTGACAAACCGCATCGCCTGTTTGAGTACATGTCCGTCGTTGTGACGATCAAGCAAATCGACGAAAAAAGCCTCGGCCTCATCCCCAGAAACGATGCACAGGGCATCCACCAATTCACGCTGCATGTCCCGATCATGCTTCCAAAACGCCTCCATCAGCAGACGACTGGAGTTCGCTCCCGGTAAACGTCGCAGGGTCTTCACCGTCAAGGCAATGGCCGAGGGGTCGGTTTCCTGGAGGGTTTGGCGCAAGGGTTCAATGGAACCGATTTGGGCCAAGGCGTCGGCGATGGTTTCCAAACGGTCCTGATGGACCTCAAAGTCCGGGTCCAGCCTTGCGGCCATCTTAATGATCGGGACGACGGCTTCGGATGCCCGTAGAGAGGCTAAACCAAAGATGGCCGCGTCCTGGATTTCTTCGTCTTCGTCTTCCAGTGCGGACAGCAGATAGTCCTTGAAATTGGCTTGCTCCAGGGCTGGTAGTAGGTTCAGGGTTCGTCCACCCATGATTTGGACCACGGCCTTGACGATTTTATTGCGTAACGCGCGTGGTGATTCGTCGAGGCGCTTGAGCAGTAATGGGATGGATTTCAGGTTGCCCAACTCGCCTAGAGCGTCCACGATCATCGAGGCCACCAGGTCCGAGGCCTGGGGCATGGCCCTGATCAAAGCATTGATGGATGATTCGTCCCGGATTTTCAACAGGGCTTCAATGACGGAAAACTGGACCCATTCTTCATCGGAAAGGGCCTGATTCAAGCATTGAACGGCTTCGGCAAACCCCAAGCTGCCAAGACTAACGGCGGCCTGATATCGAACATTGACCTCCAGGTCATGGAGCAGGGCTTGGCACAAATGCGGCACGGCAAGAATGTTCCGGGTGGAACCGAGAATGTCCGAAGCGAAAATACGGACGTCCACATCGTTGTCGCTGAGCAGGGCGACGATGGTATTAATGTCCTGGTTGCCCACTTCCCGAAGGATGTCCATGGCCAGATTTCGGACTTGGGCGTCCTCGACTCGAAGCAAGGGACAAAGCCCACGCACCACCTCAGTGCCCCCCAGTTGCCGCAGTGCCAAATCAGCGGCCTCCTGGACCCCCAAATTCGGGTTTTGCAACACCTGAATGAGCCCGGGGATTGCGTTCTGACACCCATAATCTCCGGCATCCTGCGCCGCTTCACGCAAAATTTCCGGATCTTTGACCTGGAATCGTTGAATGATTTCTGGACAATCTGTCATGTTGAATCCGAGTTGTCGTTCCCGACGGATATGATTGTTTGAAGTTGCATATTTACGCTTACCCCTCGAAATGTCTTAAAGCATCATGCACGCTTTCTCGTCAAGGTTGGATAAAGCTTTCAAACTGTCCACATTCTGGACAGCTGGATAAATGCAAAAACTTGGCTTCGAGCCCTTGACAAAATTCTTGAGCTTTGAGTAAAGAATGTTCTTTTGCGCGCCCGTAGCTCAGCTGGATAGAGTACCGGACTACGAATCCGTTGGTCGCACGTTCGAATCGTGCCGGGCGCACCAAAACAAATACAAAGGTTTACGACTCAAGTCGTAAACCTTTTTTTGTGC